>JAGCYR010000038.1 GCA_017960705.1 Clostridia bacterium
CTCGGCGTGACCATCAACAATATCCGCGACGGCTACACCTTCCTCGAATCGATGGTCAGCTCGCTCGGATGCGGGATCGGGTTCCTGTTTGCGATGGTGCTGTTCTCCGGGGTTCGCTCGCGGCTCGAGGACGCCGACCCTCCGAAAGCCTTCCAAGGGCTTCCCATCACGCTGATCGCCGCCGCCATCACCAGTCTGTCGCTCTTCGGGTTCTCCGGAGTCGCGACGGGTCTGTTCGGCGGATAAGGGGGTGACGTTATGCTGACTGCCATTCTCACCGCCGTTCTGGTCGTCGCCGCGACCGGGCTGATCTGTTCGGTCCTGCTCGTCGTCGCCGCCAAGTACTTCCACGTTCCGGTCGACGAAAAAGAGATCAAAGCCCGCGCCTGCCTGCCCGGCGCCAACTGCGGCGCCTGCGGCTATACCGGATGCGACGGCTACGCGAAGGCGCTTGCGTCGGGCGAGGAGACCCGCTCCAACCTCTGCGTACCGGGCGCCGACGCCGTCGCGAAACAGCTCTCCGACGCGCTGGGGCTCGCCTACGCCGACGTGATCGAGCAGGTCGCCACCGTCCATTGCGGGGGCGACTGCACGCAGGCCAAGCGCCGCGCCGACTATCAGGGGATCTCGTCCTGCGCCGCCGCCAACCTGATCTACGGTGGATCCGGGATGTGTCCCGTCGGGTGCATCGGTCTCGGCGATTGTGCCAAGGCGTGCCCGAACGGCGCGATCTGCATCGAAAACGGGCTCGCCCATATCGACACCCGCAAATGCACAGGGTGCGGCATCTGCACCAAAACCTGTCCGCATCACCTGATCGACCTGATGCCCGACGTCGAGCGGGTGCTCGTGACCTGCTCGAACACCGACAAGGGCGCCGACACCAGAAAAGCTTGTACTCACGGCTGCATCGGGTGCAAAAAGTGCGAAAAGAACTGTCCCTCCGGCGCGATCACCGTCGTCGACAACCTCGCCCGGATCGATTATGCCAAGTGCACCAACTGCGACACCTGCGCCAAGGGCTGCCCGACCGGGTGCATCATGATCTCCGACTTCTCGGGGATCCACCGCTATACCGTCGTCCCGTCGACCCCGGCGGAGAAACCCGCGGAACCCGCAAAGGTCTGAATCAAACGCCGCCCCACGCGGGCGGCGTTATATCTTGCGTTGAAAGGAGGGATGAACCATGGTCAAGATCACCGCCGTCGAAGCCGGAAGCCGCGCCGAAAAGGCGGGCGTTTTACCGGGGGACGAGCTGGTCTCGATCAACGGAGAGGAGATCCGCGACGTTCTCGACTATCGGTTCTATCTTGCCGAGAAAACCATCGTTCTGTCCCTCCTCCGCGACAAAACCCCCTATGAGGTCACTGTGAAAAAGGGGACCTACGACGATATCGGGCTGGACTTTTCGACCCCGCTGATGGACGAAAAACAGGCGTGCCGGAACAAGTGCGTGTTCTGTTTTATCGACCAGCTGCCGAAGGGGATGCGCAAGTCGCTCTACTTCAAGGACGACGATTCGCGCCTCTCGTTCCTGCACGGGAACTATATCACCATGACCAATATGACCGACCGGGATATCGACCGTATTATCAAGATGCGCTTCTCCCCGATCAACGTCTCGGTGCATACGACCAACCCCGAACTGCGGGTCAAAATGATGAAGAACAAGCGCGCCGGCGCGGTGCTTGCCTATCTCCCGCGGTTCGCCGGGGTGGGGATCGAACTGCATTGCCAGATCGTGCTCTGCCGCGGGCTGAACGACGGGGCGGAACTCGACCGCACGATGCGCGACCTCGCCGCTCTCGCCCCCGCCGTCGATTCGGTTTCGGTGGTCCCCGCGGGGCTGACCGATCACCGCGACGGGCTCTACCCCCTGACCCCGTTCACCCCCGAGGAGTGCGCCGCCGTGATAAAGCAGGTGGACGCCTTCGCCTCGGAATGTCTCGAAAAACACGGCTCGCGGCTCTTCTTCTGCGCCGACGAGTTCTACCTGTCGGCAAAACTGCCCATCCCGGAGGAATCCTACTACGAGGGCTACCCGCAGCTGGAGAACGGCGTGGGGATGATCCGCTCGACGTTGGAGGATTTCCGCTACGAACTCTCGTCCGCCCCGCCCGCCGATCCCGCGGCCCCGTCCCGCACCGTCACCATCGCGACCGGGGTCGCCGCCGAGGGGCTGATGCGGGAGCTTGGTCGGATGACGATGGAAAAATATCCGCATCTGACCGTCCGCGTGAAAACCATCCTGAACGACTTTTTCGGGCATTCGGTCACGGTGTCCGGGCTGCTCACCGGACAGGATATGCAGCGCCAGCTCACGGGCTTCCCGATCGGGGACGCGCTGCTCATCCCCTCGTCCTCGCTCCGCGCCGGGGAGGACGTGTTCCTCGACGATATGCACCTGTCCGACCTCTCCGAAGCCCTCGCCGTCCCCGTCATCCCGACCGATAGCGACAACCTCCTCTCCGCAATGCTCGGCTCGTCCGTCTCCCCGTAGGGGTCGGCGTCCTCGACGACCCGGGGAAAGTACGGGGGTACGTCCACTTTCTTTCGCAGAAAGTGGAGCAAAGAACTTCAGTATTTCGGGAAAGTCCTTGCTATCGCGGCAAAGACTTTTCAATCATTTAGGGAGAGATCGTGCGATCTCTCCCCCGCTTTTTTATCAGCACGGCTCGCTCCCCGCTCCGCCGCGCCTCGGTTCTATAGCCCCAACAAAACGATCGTTCGGCTTGCGAAAACGATCAATAGGAAGTGCAGCTCACCGGAAGATAGGCGGTATTATTTGCATTGTAACTAAACCGTGAACTCTAATCAAACGATTTGTGAACTTTGCTTAAAATTGGTTGCGTTATTTTCTTTTTTTGGTTATAATTAAGACAAAACCGTATAATTTTTCAAAGGAGAATGAAAAATGAGACGGACTTTGATTATTCTATTCACAGTTATTTTGGTGGTTCTTGCTTGCTCTCTGGTTTCCTGCGGCAACGGAACCGACAAGGGGGCGGAAACGACACGCACGGAATCGGCAGGATTGGAGTTCGTTTCCAACGGAGACGGGACCTGCTCGGTTTCCGGGATCGGCGACTGCACCGACGCCGACGTTGTGATCCCGCTCCGGTCCTCGGCGGGCGAATCGGTGACCGGGATCAAAGAGTGGGCGTTCAAGGATTGCAAGACCGTCACATCGGTCTTTATTCCCGAGAGCGTCAAAACCGTCGGGCGTTTTGCCTTTTACAACTGCACGGCGCTGACCTCTGCCGTGATTTCTGACGGCGTGGAAACGATCGGCGAGGACGCTTTTCACGGTTGCTCGACTCTTGCGTCGGTTTCGCTCGGAGAGGACGTGACGGGTATGGGTGAAAACCTCTTTTACAATTGTGCGGCGCTGACCTCGTTTACCGTACCTGCCGGAGTAAAGATCGTCGGGAACGCGACCTTCTTCGGCTGCTCTGCGCTCGCTTCGGTCACCATTCCCGATACCGTTACCTCGATCGGCGACCGTGCGTTTTCGGGCTGCGCGTCGCTTTCGTCGGTCGTCGTTCCCGATTCGGTGAAAAGCATCGGGTCGGAGGCGTTCGCCGGCTGTGCGGGGCTTGAGAGCATCACGCTCCCCTTCATCGGCGCCAAGGAGGAATCGACCGTGCCCGGCGAAGACGTATTCGTCTACATTTTCGGGTCGCGGGAGTACGACGGCGGAACGAAAGTCGAGAGTTGGTATACGAACAGTTCCGGTTATGTGCACAACTCGTCCCACTACGTTCCGTCCTTACTGAAAAAGATAACGGTCACGGGCGGGGAGATCGTCGCGGACGCATTCTTCAACTGTGCGGGGTTAACGGAGATCAACCTTCCCGACGGGATCGAGACGATCGGCGAGTATGCGTTTGCCGGCTGCACCGGGCTCCGGACGATCCAGCTTCCGGAGACGGTCACGACGATCAAACAATACGCGTTTGCCGGATGCAGCGAGCTTCAGACGGTCGTCCTTCCGGAGACGCTCGAGAGGATTTACGCGTATGCGTTCGAGAACTGCGAAAAGCTGAATCTGACCCTTCCCGCCGGAATTATGTTGGTCGGGCTCGGTGCATTCGCCGGATGTAATTCGCTCTCTTCGACGATCGTCGTGGGGAAATACCTGTCGTTGATCGAACCGAAGGCGTTTGGTCGTTTGCCGCAATTGTCGGGATTCGTCGTCGACGACAAAAATGTCAGGTATTTCAGCGACGGAAACTGCCTGATCGAAATGGAAACCGGAAAGTTGGTCGCGGGAAGCAGTACCGGAACGATCCCGACCGACGGCAGTGTTATTGCCATCGGCGAGTGCGCCTTCGAGGGCTTCGTCGGATTAACCTCGATCACGATCCCAAACGGAGTGATGCGGATCGGGTTTGGGGCGTTCGTCGATTGCGAGGCACTCGCCTCGATCACGATCCCCGCAAGCGTAACGACCATCGAACCGTGGGTGTTTGTCGGTTGTTCCGCCTTGACCTCCATTCATTATCAGGGAACCGTGGAACAATGGGAAGCGATCGACAAGGGAGAACGGTGGGACTATCAAACCGGCAACTACACGGTCTACTGCACCGACGGCAATCTTTCCAAATAACCTTTATAAAGAATTCGCCGTGCGTTGCTTGACGCACGGCGAATTCTTTTCTTCCCCACAAGCAAAGCGGTCATTTTGCTCCGTCTATAGAACCGCGCCCCGAAAAACCGCAGTTTTTCGGGGCGCTAACTTCATTCTCTTGATAAAGTTCTTTGCCAAGCTTTCTTTCAAGAAAGCGTCAATCGTCCTCCCCCTCTTTCCCCAGCGGCAGGCGGTCTGTCTCCTTGAAGCCGTCGATCTCGCCCTTGCAGAGCGCGCCGAAGATGCGATGCCGGAGCCCGGGGTACTTACGTTCGAGGTCTCGGAGCATCACTTTCATCGTTTCGCGTTCGGTCTCGCCGTCTTCGGGGCAGGGGCTCTTCATCACGGGGAGAGGGGGATCTGCGCGCTTCGTATAGTACCGCACGTCCTTTTCCTGCGCGTAGAGTAGCGGACGGATCAGGGTGAGATCCCGGCGGGAGAGGTAGGTCACGGGCGAGAAGCACCCGAGCCGCCCCTCGTGGAACAGATTCAGCATAAAGGTCTCGACCGCGTCGTCGAAGTGATGCCCGAGCGCGATCTTGTTGCATCCCTCGGCTTTTGCGCGGCTGTGCAGGGCGCCGCGGCGCATCTTGGCGCAGAGCGAGCAGGGATTCGACTCCCGCCGGATATCGAAAATGACCTTCGCGATCTCGGTCTTCTCGACGAAAAACGGCACGTCGAGCGATCGGCAGAAATCTTCGATCGGGGTAAGATCCACGCCCTCGAACCCCATGTCCACCGTGATCCCGACCAGCTCGAATTTGGCGGGGTAGAACCTGCGCAGGGCGGCGAGAGCGGCAAGCAGGGTCAGACTGTCCTTCCCCCCGGAGATCCCGACGGCGATCTTGTCCCCCTCGGCGCTCATGCCGTAGTCGTCCCCCGCGCGGCGCACGAAACTCCATAGCCGGTGCAGTTCGGTCCTACGTACGCCAG
>JAGCYR010000039.1 GCA_017960705.1 Clostridia bacterium
ATCCTGTGGAACGCCGACGCGCGGGGCAGACGGAACGCCCCGATCGTACAGGCGCTGCTCGGGACCGGGCTGTGCGCCGACTGCACCGACCTTGCAACCGACGGGGAAAAACTCTATATGATCCGCCCCGCCAAAGGGGGAAATATCACGGCGAAGATCCGCTGCGACGTCCTCCCGCAGATGGCGACCATCCGCACCGTGGACGGTTCGTCGGGGGATCTGATCGTCTCCGCCGGTCGCGGCGTCGCGGACGATATCGAACGGGTGCGGGAACTTGCCCGTTTGCTCGGGGGAGAATTCGGCGCCAGTCGGGCGCTGGTCGATCTCGGGCGCGCGGACTATCCCGAACAGGTGGGGCTGACCGGGCGGATGGTCTCCCCGAAGGTCTATCTCGCGATCGGGATCTCGGGCGCAGTCCAGCACGCGGTCGGATTCCGCGACGCCGACACGGTGATCGCGGTCAACCCCGACGAGGGCGCGCCGATCTTCGGCTGCGCCGATTACGGGATCGTCACCACTTTTGAAGAACTGTATCGGGAACTCGAAACGTTCCCGAAAGGAGAAAAAAACGATGTTTGATTACAAGGTAAAGATCGGTCTTGTCCCGATGCGCCGCGACACCAACAATCGCCCGAAAGGGACCTTCCTCACGTGGTATTCCGCCGAGGAGCGGGGCGAGCGGTTCGTCAGGTATATCGAGGAGAACTTCACGACCGATAAGGTTTCGTTCGTCGACTCGAAGGGACTCGGGACGAAGGATCTGATCCACGACGCCAAATCCGCCGCCGCGATGGTCGAGCGGATGAAACGCGAGGGGGTCGACGCCGTTTTCATCGTCAACTGCAACTTCGGCAACGAGGAGGCGGCGGCGGATATCGCGAAGGCGATGGGAAAGCCGGTTCTGCTCTGGGCGCCGCTGGACGACGAATACTACGTCGACGGGATGCGTCCGACCGACTCGCAGTGCGGACTCTTCGGCGTGTCGCGCCAGATGCAGCGGTTCCATATCCCCTTCTCGCACCTGCCCTGCTGCCGGGTCGAGAGCGACGAGTTTAAGGACGGATTTCTCTCCTTCGTCCGCGTCGCCTGTATGGTGAAGAACTTTACGGGACTGCGGATCGGGCAGATCGGACTGCGCCCCGCGCCCTTCTATTCGGTCATCTGGAACGAGGGCGAGCTGATGGAGAAGTTCGGGCTGAAGATCATCCCGATCAACTTTGCCCTGATCGAACAGCGGATGAAGGCGACCCTGAACGAAAGACCCGCCGAGATGAAAGAGATCGCCGACGGCATCCGCAAAAACTATCGGATGGACGACTTGACACCGAAATACGTCGATACGATGGCGGCGTACGCCGTGACGCTGAAACGACTCTATACCGAGTTCGATCTCGACGCGATCTCCGCCGAGTGCTGGACGGCGACCCCCGTGATGTTCGACGGGTTCGCCCCCTGCACCGTCTACTCGATCCTGAACGATATGGGCTATCTCGTCTCCTGCGAGAGCGATATGCACTGCCTGCTCACGATGATCCTTCTGAAGAGCGCCACCCTCGGAGAGGGCAAACCGCTCTTCGGCGAGTTCACCGTCCGCCACCCCGAAGACAGAAACGCCGAGCTGCTCTGGCATTGCGGACCCTTCCCGCTTTCTCAAAAAGCCGAGAGCGGCGTCGGATCGACGGCGAGGCTCGTCAATCAGCGGTCGTGGTTCCGCGCCAAAGACGGCGTCTACACCGTCGCGCGGCTCGATCAGGAGAGCGGAAGGTACGTAATTCTGCCCCTCGTCGGAAAGACGACCGAGGGACCCGCGACCCACGGAACCTACCTCTGGGTGAAGTTCGACGATCTGCAGAAGATCGAGGATCGGATCATCGACGGACCCTATATCCATCACTTCACCGAGATTGCGGGCGACTATACCCGTGAGATCCGCGAGTTCTGCAAGTATTTCCCGAATCTCGAAACCGATCGGATCTGAACGTCCCCGAAACAACGCAAAGGAGAAGCGCGATGAGAGAAAAGATCCTCTTCGACGACGGTTGGAAGTTTCATCTCGGCGATATTGCCGTTCCCGATCCGGTTGACAAGGGACCGGTTTATATGCAGGCGAAGACCGAACGGAAACGGATCGGTCCCGCCTCGTTGCACTACGTCGCAAACAGCGACGACTATTCGACCGAGCACGAGCTTACGCCGGAAAAATGGGAGGACGTCACCCTCCCGCACGATTATATCATCGGCGGGACGCCGGACGAGCGGAACAACTCGGCGCTCGGTTATTTCAAGTACGAGAACGCCTGGTACCGCAAGACCTTCTCGCTTCCGAAAAACGACAAGGGAAAACGAATCTGCCTCCTTTTCGACGGGGTCGCGGTGCGGGCGACGGTCTACCTCAACGGGTGCCTGATGGGGCATCATTTCTGCGGCTACACCTCCTTCGAGATCGATATTTCCGACTACGTCGAGTTCGACCGCGAAAACGTCCTCGCGGTCTACGTTGACGCCACCTCCTCGCACGAGGGCTGGTGGTACGAGGGCGCCGGCATTTACCGCCACGTCTGGCTGACCAAGACCGACCGGGTCGCCCTCGATCTGTGGGGCGTCTGCGTCCGCCCCGAATATAAAGGGGATCATTGGGATCTGACCGTCGTCAACACCGTCCGCAACGACCGCTGTGAAAAGGTCGATCTGACGGTCAAGACCGAGATCACCGACGGGCTCCGGACGGTGCTTTCGCTTTCGGGCGAAACGGCGCTCGCCCAGATGACGAAGGGCGACGTCACCCTTTCGGGCGAGGTCGGGTCTCCCCGGCTCTGGAGCGTGGAGGATCCCTTCCAATACCGCGCGACGTCAAAGGTCTACGTCGGCGGGACGCTGACCGACGTCTACGAAACCAAGTTCGGCTTCCGCTATTACTCCTTCACCCCCGAAACCGGCTTTACCGTCAACGGGAAAAAGACCTTCATCAACGGCGTCTGCGCGCACGAGGACTTCGGGCTGACGGGCAAGGCGGTCGCCGACAATATCCGCAAATACAAGATCGGGCTCATCAAGGAGATGGGCGCGAACGGTTACCGCTGTACGCATTATCCCCATTCTGCCGAGACGATGGACGCCCTTGACGAGGCGGGTCTGATCGTGATGGCGGAAACGCGCTGGTTCGAATCCACCGAAGAAGGGCTGAAACAACTTGAAATGCTGATCAAGCGCGACCGGAACCGTCCCTCGGTCTTCTTCTGGTCGGTCGGCAACGAGGAACCGAAGCAGACGACCGATTCGGGGCGGCGGATCAGCCGCCGGATGATCGAAACGATCCGCCGGCTCGACCCGACCCGCTGGATCACCTGCGCCGTCTCGAACGACCCCGACAAGGCGACGGTCTACGACGACCTCGACGTGATCGGGATCAACTACAATCATTGGAACTACGACGCCGTACACGCCAAACACCCCGGCAAGATGATCCTCGCCTCCGAGTGCTGCGCCACCGGAACGACGCGCGGCTGGTACGGGGACGACGATCCCGTTCACGGCTACTTCAACGCGGTCGATCAGGACACCAACGAGTGGTTCATCGGGCGCGAGAATATGTGGCGGTTCTTCCGCGATCATCCCTACGTCTCGGGCGGCTATCAATGGATCGCCTTCGAGCATCGCGGCGAGTGCCTCTGGCCGCGGCTCTGTTCGCAGTCGGGCGCGATCGACCTCTTTATGCAGAAGAAAGACGCCTTTTATCAAAATCAGACCCTGTTTATTTCCGACCGTCCCCTGATCCACGTCCTGCCGCATTGGAACCAAACGGGCAGGGAAGGACAGCCGATCCGCGTCGTCGCCTACACCAACTGCGAAGAGGCGGAACTCTTTGTCAACGGCAAGTCGTTCGGGCGGGTCAAAATCGACCGTCCGGGACACGCCGAGTGGAGCGTGCCTTTCGCGCCGGGAAGCGTCAAGGCGCTCGGCTACGTCGGGGGAAGACCCGTCGCGGGCGACGCGGTCAGGACGACCGGGGCGGCGGTTTCGCTCGCCCTGAAACTCGAGAATCCGGTCGACGCGGCAAACGGGCGCGACGTCGCGCTCTTCACCTGCACCGCGCTTGACGCCGACGGGGTCGAGGTTCCCGACGCCGCCCCCTTCGTGCGGTTCTGC
>JAGCYR010000040.1 GCA_017960705.1 Clostridia bacterium
CAGGCGTCGGTCTGCGGCTCGACCCTCGCCCTGATGGACGCGGGCGTTCCGATCAAGGCGCCGGTCGCCGGTATCTCCTGCGGGCTCATCACCGAGGACGACGGCAGCTGGACGACCATGATCGACATCCAGGGTCTTGAGGACTTCTACGGCGATATGGACTTCAAGGTCGCCGGCACCCACAAGGGCATCACCTCGATCCAGATGGATCTGAAGATCGACGGTCTGACCCCCGAGATCATCCGCGAGGCGCTTGCCACGACCCACAAGGGCAGAGACTATATTATCGACGAAGTGATCCTGAAGGCGATCCCCGCGCCCCGCGCGACCGTCTCCGAGTACGCTCCCAAGATGATCACCATCAAGATCAATCCCGACAAGATCCGCGAGGTCATCGGCAGCGGCGGAAAGGTCATCCAGAAGATCGTCGCCGACACCGGCGCCAAGATCGACATCGAGGACGACGGTTCGGTCTACATCTCCGGCGTGAAGCAGGAGAGCATCGACCGTGCGAAGGCGATCGTCGAGGCGATCGTGTTCGAGCCGGTCGTGGGCGAGACCTACGACGCGACCGTCACCCGCATCATTCCGATCGGCGCGTTCGTCGAGTACGCTCCCGGCAAGGAGGGGATGGTCCACATCTCCAAGCTGCAGGACAAGCGGACCGAGAAGGTCGAGGACGTCGTGAACGTCGGAGACTCGGTGCGCGTCAAGTACCTCGGTACCGACGAGAAGGGCAGACACAACCTCTCGATGAAGGACGCCGACAAGTAAGCGTCCAAAACACCGTAAATACCCCGAAAACGGGCGTCGTTCGACGCCCGCTTTTCTTATGCAAAGTCGAAAACGGAGGGGCGCGGGCGACCGCCGCCGAATCCGAGTGAAACGAAACGAAGAAAGGGAAAACGAAATGCAGAGAGAAAGCGAAAAAACCGATTGGAAGAGCCGGATCCTAAACAATCCGGTCTGGCAGCTGACGGCGGCGGGGCTGGTGATCGTCGCGGTGCTGATCGCCGTCCTGATCCCGAAAAGATCGGCGGGGAAGAATACGAAGGGCGCCAAAACGGAACCGTCCGTCCCGACCGTGACCCATACGCTGACGGGCGTGGGGCGGGGACCGCTCTCGCTCGTCGACGCCGCCCACCCGCAGAGCCGGGAGGACGCCGTTTCGTGCGGCGTCGACTGCCTTCCCGCCGGATGGCATCCCGCGTCGGGCTACGCGATCGGAGGGTCGTCGATCCGGCTGGCGCCGGTCGCTCTGATGCAGCTCGACCGGATGATCCTCGACTACACAGGCGGCAACGCCAGCTATTCGGTTCCCTGCGTCACGTCGGGTTACCGCGACTTCGCTTCCCAATCGGCGGTCGGATTGACTCCCGGGACCGACCCCGCCGGGACCGGCTACGCCCTGACGCTCTCCCTCTGCGTGCCTCAGGGCGACGGGATGACCGTGGTCCCGCTCTCCAATCCTTTGGCGCAGTCCTTTTCCGCGTGGCTCGCCTCCCACGCCGCGTCCTACGGCTTTACCTACGATTCGGGCGGCTCGCTCCGCTACGTCGGGATCCCGCACGCTTTCGTGATGCTGCGCTCGTCTCTTTCTCTCGCGGCGTACGTAGCCGCCCTGACGGAAAAAACGAAAACCGCCCCCCTGTCCGTGGAGGCGGCGGGCGCGACCTATTCGGTTTTCTTCGTCCCGGCGGAAAAGGACGGCACGGCGTCCGTCACGCTCCCCGAATCCGCCGTCTATACCGTCTCAGGCACCAACGCCGGAGGCTTCATCGTCGCCGTCCGCGAACCGTAGACCCCTCCTCAATGCGCGCAGCGCAATTCATGGCGCGCAGCGCCAATTCACGCGGGCTTGCCCGCAATTCACGACGGCTTGCCGTCAATTCATTCGTTCTTTGCCTCCCCCATCGGGGGAGGAGGGGGGACCGCTTGCGGTGGAAGGGGCAAGTGCAGGGACCGCTTGCGGTGGTAGGGGTTCCCCGACGTGAGCTTGCGAGCGTTGGGGGTTCCCGTGGAAGGGGCACACAAAGAGAGAACTGCCAATCGATAGCCCCTTCTGTCGCTACGCGCCACCTCCCCCGTAGGGGAGGCAAAGTAACCAAGGTGTTTCTTGCCCGCAATTCACGACGGCTTGCCGTCAATTCATTCGTTACCCCCCGTTCCCTTCATTGGCGCTTGCGCCACATCATTTGACCGCTTGCGGTCAACGTCATTGACGAGTCACATCATTGTTGCGCAGCAACACATCATTGCGCGCAGCGCACGATCCTCACGCCGCGCAGCGGCATATCGCGTGCGAAGCACATATCGCATTGCGCGGTCTCTCGCACCCGCGCAATATATCGCAAAAACCGGGAAGGCTCGCCTTCCCGGTTTTTATAATTATTTATGATACCTTTTCCCCGCGCGGATCGAGTACGCCCGGTAGAGCGATTCGAGAAAGACCACGCGCATCAGCTGATGGGGAAACGTCATCTTCGAGTAGGAGAGTTTCAGCGCCGCCTTTTCCTTGACGGCGGGGGAAAGCCCGTGCGAACTGCCGATGACGAACGCGAGCGTGCCGCCGGAGTCCCCGAACCGTCCGACGGCGTCGGCGAATTCCTCCGAGGAGAGCTGCTTGCCCTCCACGCACAGCGCGACGAGCGGCGTCGATTGCGGCAGGGCGGCAAGGATCTTTTCACCCTCCCGATTCAGGGCGGCGGCGACGGCGCGGGGATCGTCCTCGTCGGGGATCCTCTCCTCCGGAAGATTGACCTCCCGCAGGTCGCAGAACGCCGCGAGCCTCTTGCGGTATTCGGACGCGGCTTCGGCAAGGTACGCTTCTTTCAGCGTGCCGACCGTGATCAGCGTGACCCGGTGCATAGTTTCGCCTCCCTTGCGTCGTTTTCGGGGATCAGTCGTCCTCCGCGATTTTGCGGGCTTAGAGGTAGTAGCGCTTGTCGCGCGCCTCGCCCATCGAGAAGGTTTTGCGGGGCAGAGCGCCCTTCTCCTGAACCGCTGGGAAGAGCTGTTCTTTCTCCATCCCGGGGAACAGGAAGCCGATCGCGCCGCGTTCCTTGACGATGGACGCCAGCGCCTCCTCCCCGTGGATATAGTCGACCGTCACGCCGGGATGCCCCTTCACGTAGCGGTCAAGAAAGATCTGCAGGGTCCCGACGTCGAGCGGGTGGGTGCCGTGCGGATAGGTGATATCCGAGGAGGTTTCGCCCGAAAGCAGCGTCAGATGGGTCGCGGGCGCCTCGGGATCTTTGACAGACGCCGCGAGGACGTCCGAGAGCAGCGCTTTTGTCAGATCGGCTTCATCCGCTCCGAAAACGGCGCGGTAGATGGGACGGAAGACCAGCGCGGGGAATGCAGGTTGACCAGTTCGACGAGGGCGAAGCGGGCGGGATGCGAGAGCGCGTCGTCGCCGAGCGCGTCCTGCAGCTCCTCAAAGTACGCCTTCGCCGCGGCGAGCGAATGGTTGCCGTCGCCGACCGCAAACACGAGCAGATCCTCCCCCTCGGGAGAAATGGCGTCGAGCGCGTCGTCCACCCGTTTCTGCATCGCGCGGTCGAGCAGATACCCGGTGACGTGTCCGCCGCCCTGCATCAGGTCAAAGTCGTAGAGCGGCGCTTTCGCGGTCGCAAGCTCGGCGAGCGGCTCGATCACCGTCTTGTCCGGGTCGTCGAGCAGGAGCATCACGTGCGGCAGTTCGATCTTCGCGCCCCGACGGATATCGACGCGGGGAGGCACGCGTTCGAGCACGGTCCCCTCGGTCGCGCGGATCGGCGGCTTGGAACCGGGTTTGTAGTCGTAGTCGAGCAGGTCGATCGCCCCGACCAGCCCCTCGCGCACCGTGCCGTCGGATTGGGTGCGGCGGAGATAGATCATCGCGTGGGGATACTCGGTGAAGTCACCGTTCGAGAGCGCCTGTTCCATCGCGGCGTGGATTCCGGGGACGCGCTCTTTCCGTTCGGAGAGAAAGATCTCGGGCAGAATGAAGCGGAGGGTCGAGAGGGCGTCGCCGACAATCGATTCGGTCTCCTCCCAGACGGCGGGCTCGCTCGTGAACTGGTCGCAGGCGACGACGGCGTAGCGCGTGCCGTCGGCCTTCTTGAAATCGGGCAGCAGGATATCGGCGGGGTAAAAACGGCTCATGGGGTTCTCCTTATGACAAAAAGTCGGTTTTCAAAAATAAAGGTTTGGCGTATAGGATCGCGCCGTACGGGCATCCTATCTTGCGGAGGGTCCGGGTGCAAACGAACGTTGACACGCGATTGCCGGGTGATCCTCTCTTCCCAACGCCGCAGAGCGGTATTGGATCCCGCGGGCGGGGACCGTTTCACGCCATCGCGGGGGAGCCGACTCCGCCGTCCGCACCCCGGAAGCGATCCGGGACGGGCGGTCGGGGCGGCTCTTTTTTCTTAAAAGCGGACGAGCCGCGTGATCTCTTCGCTGAGCGCGTCACAGAACAGATCGATCTGTTCGACGGTATTCCGGTGCGAGAAACTGACGCGGATGGTCGCGTCGGCGTCGGCGTCGGAAAGACCGAACGCAGAGAGGGCGGACGTGCCGTGCTTGCCGTGCGAGGAACACGCCGAACCGCTCGATACGTAAATGCCGCGCGCCGAGAGAGCGTGGAGCATGGTCTCGCTCTTGAAGTGCGGGATCGTCAGACTGACGATGTGCGGGGAAGCGACCGGGGGCAGATTTGCCCGCACGCCCGAAAGAGAAAGAAACGGATTGCTTGCGAGTTTTTCAAACAGACGCTCGCGGAGTTCGGTCAGGCGCGCGATCCTCTCGGCGAGGGCGGAATACCCGACCGCCGCGGCTTTGGCGAAGGCGGCGCACGACGGGGGATCCTCGGTCCCCGAGCGTAGCCCCGCTTCCTGCCCGCCTCCCAAAAGGATCGGGACGAGCCCGCGATTTCGGATGACGCCCGGATCGATCCAGAGCGCCCCGGTCCCCTTCGGACCCTCGATCTTGTGGGAACTCAAAGTGAGCAGCCCGCAGCCGAGCGTCTTGACCGAGAACGGCACTTTCAGGTACGCCTGCGTGGCGTCGACGTGCAGGACCGCGTCGGGACACGATCGCCTGAGCGCGGCGGCGACGGCGGGAACGTCGTAGAGGGCGCCGGTCTCGTTGTTGACCAGCATGATCGAGGCAAGGATCACGTCGGGGGTGGCGTATTTCACGATCGCTTCGGGATCGAGCCTGCCTCCCGTCGTCGGGATCTCGACGATCTTGTACCCCTCGTCGGCAAGGGCGGCGAGCGGCATCTTCACCGAGGCGTGTTCGCCCGCGGACGTTAAAATCGTTTTCCCCTTGAAGCGCGGTTTGGCGTGCGCCCTGCCGAAGATGGCAAGGTTGTTCGCTTCGGTTCCGCCCGAGGTGAAGAGGACGGTCCCGCCCGCCGTGTCGCCGACCGTTTTCGCGATGGTCTGCCGCGCGTTTTTCAGAACGGTCTCGGCGTCCTTTCCCATCCCGTGGAGCGACGACGGGTTGCCGTACTCGCTCCTTGCAACCGAAAGGTAGGTTTTCAGCGCCTCCTCCGAGATCCGGGTGGTGGCGCTATTGTCAAAGTAGATCTCGTTTCCCATTTCCGTCTCCTTACTTGAAGCGGAACTCGGAGAGAACGCGCGCGAACTCGTCCGTATGGGCGGCGAAGACCGCGTCTGCGGCGTCGGCGTTCTCTCCCACGGCGGAGAGAGTCACGGTATAGAGCCCGCGGTGCAGCCCGGTGCGGAGCAGAACGTACACGACCGAGAAGCGGACGACCCGTCCGTCGCCCCGCCGGGTGACCCGGCATTCGTAGCGGAAGGCGTCGCAGCCGTCGACTTTGATCTGTTCGGGCTCCTCTCCGATGACCGTCACGTCTTTATAACGGAGTTCGTATTGCTCCTTCTGCGACGCAAAATACTCCTGCACGGTCGAAAACCCCTCGGGGTAGAACGAGGCGGCCGAGACCCCCGCGCCGTCCTGCGTGTACCCGGACGAGATCCCCGTCCGCATATCGGCGTTCCAATCGAGCGGCAGATAGAGCGAGTAGTAGGCGATCTTCGGGTCCGACGCCAGCTGCATCCCCTCGGGGGCGCCCTCGGTGATCTTCTCCTTGGCTTCGGGCGTTTCGGTCACCTCGCGGAAACTGAAGTTCGCGACCGAGAGTTCAAAGTCCTCGATGTGATCGGTGTACCCGACCGTCCCCGTCACGGTGGCGTC
Organism: Clostridia bacterium; assembly: GCA_017960705.1. Lineage (GTDB taxonomy): Bacteria > Bacillota > Clostridia > Oscillospirales > CAG-272 > UBA1740. Next base: position 6,208 of record JAGCYR010000040.1, read on the forward strand.
TACTTTACCGGTGTAGGTCAGGATCGCCACGCCCTCCGACGGCGAATCTCCGCGCATAACAAGGATCTGCATCACCTTGTAGTTGACCCCGCCGCGCGTGAAGCTGTAGACCCACGCCCGTCCGGGAAGCTCCTCTTTGCCGACCGGGCACTCCGCGTTTTCGCTTTCAAACGCGACCGTCGTTCCGGTGTCCGCGATCGCGTCGAGCGCGGCGCGGTTGGCGTCCCAGTAGGCGGCAAGCGATTCCTCTTCGGGGGCGACTATCGTGGCGGTCATCGAGGTCGGATCGAGCTCCGAAACGAACGCGGTGAGCACCCCCGCCGAGCGGCCGATCGTGTACCCCTTCGGCACGTAGAACACGAATCCGTCAAGGTCGGGGTCGGAGGCGAGGGTCATCCCCTCCGGCACGTCGGACTTGCCGCAGGAGGCGAGCAGGAGCGCCGCGAGGATCAGAAGACAGATCGAAATCAGCGCGCGTTTCATTTGGTCTCCCCTCCGTTTCTTGTTTTCAGTACGGCGTCGAGCGCCGAAAGGATCCCGATCTTGCCGCTCTCGTAGGTCAGCCCGCCCTGCAGGTAGGCGTTGAACGGCTCGCGGATCGGTCCGTCCGCCGAGAGCTCAAGCGACGAACCCTGCACGAACGTCCCCGCCGCCATAATGACCGGCGAACTGTACCCCGGCATATCCCACGGTTCGCAGGTGACGAACGCGTCGACGGGCGAGCCCGCCTGGATCCCGCGGCAGAAGGCGATCAGGGTGTCCGCCGTCTTGCAGCGGATGGTCTGGATGATATCCGACCGCGGCTGATCCCAACTCGGCTCGACGTCAAACCCGAGCGCGGAGAACAGGTATGCCGCGAGGTGCATGGTTTTGAGGGCTTGTCCGACCGAGTGCGGCGCGTAAAAGAGACCCTTGTAGAGGTTGCGGTTCTGTCCCAGCGTCGCGCCCTCTTCGGCTCCGATCCCGGGGGCGGTCGCACGGCAGGCGACCAGCTCCACGGCGTCGGCGCGTCCGGCGAGATACCCGCCCGATTCCGCCATCCCGCCGCCGGGATTCTTGATCAGCGACCCGATCATCAGGTCCGCTCCGACTGCGACCGGCTCTTTATCCTCGGTGAACTCGCCGTAGCAGTTGTCGACCACGACGAAGGCTTTTTCGGTCCTTTCCTTGACGAACGCGGCAAGCTTGCCGATCTCGGACACGGTCAGGGTCGGACGGTCGAGATACCCCTTCGAGCGCTGGATGAACGCGACCTTGACGGCGGCGCCCTCCTCCGAAAGCGCTTGTCCGATCCCCTCGTAGTCGGGCGAACCGTCGCTTTTGAGGGGAACTTCACGGTAGCGCACGCCGAAATCAAGGAGCGACCCGCGCCCCGGTTTGCCCGACAGTCCGATCACCTCGTCGAGGGTGTCGTAGGGCTTGCCGGTAAGCGAGAGCAGTACGTCGCCGGGCCGCAGCAGAGCGAAAAGCCCGATGGTCAGCGCGTGGGTCCCCGAGACGATCGAATGCCTGACGAACGCCGCCTCGCACCCGAAGATCTCGGCGTAGATCTTATCCAGCGCGTCGCGCCCCGTATCGTCCAGCCCGTAGCCGTTGGTGGACGAAAAACAAGTTTCGCTCACCCGGTTGTTTCTGAACGCCGAGAGAACGCGGGCGGTGAGCCGCTCGCTTCGTTTTTCGATCTCCCGGAATCGGGGAGCGAGCGCCTCTTCGGCTTGCTCGATCAGTGCGTTTATATCGGTCATGCGGTACGTCCTTTTCCCTCGCGTGGAGGATTGATTTTCATTTCTTTATCTTTTCTCTGCAGAGTGCGCGGAATCGGTCGCCGCGCTCGGCAAAGTTCCGGAACGCGTCGTAGCTCGTGCAGGCGGGGGAGAGCAGAACCGTGTCTCCCGGTTTCGCCAGATCGAGCGCCTGCCTCACCGCTTCGTCGAAGTCGGGGACGACGCGGCACGGAACGCCGCTCCCCTCCAGCGCCTTTTCGATCTCCGGGGCGGCTTTCCCGAACAGGATCGCCGTTTTGACTCCGCGTTTCAGCGGTTCGCGGAGCGGGAGATAGGAGAGCCCTTTTCCCGCGCCCCCGAGCAAAAGGATGGGGACGGCGGGGGAGAGCGCTTCGAGGGTCGCGAGGGTCCGCTCGGGCGTGGTGTCGATCGATCCGTCGACGCAGCGCACCCCGTCGGGACCCGGTACGGTTTCCATCCGGTGCGGGACGCCGCGGAACGCTTGGACGGCTCTTTCGATCGCTTCGGTCGGAACGATTCCGTCGGTCATCGCGACGGCGGCAAGCAGGTTCAACAGGTTGTGCTTCCCGGGGAGCGTTAAGCGTTCGACGGGAAATAACCGCCGGACCCCCTCCGACGAGAAGACGGAAACCCTACCCCCGTCGGGCGCGTACCATACCTCGTTCGGTCGGATCGCCGCGGGTTCGGGAGGCGTCAGCGAGAACAGGCGGGTTTCTTTTCGACCGTTTCCGATGGCGCGGAGGGTGGGATCAAAAGCGGGGAAGACCCCGACGGTATTCCGTCCCACGATCCGCTCCTTCGCCGCCCGGTATTCGTCCATCCCGGTATGCCAGTTCAGGTGGTTTTCGGTCAGGTTCAGGATCGCCGCGCGTTCGGGTTCGGGGGACAGATCCGTCAGCTGAAAACTCGATAGTTCAAGAACCGCGACGCTGTCCTTTTTCATCTTCGGTAAAGCGGAGAGAAGCGACGCGCCGAGATTCCCCCCGGCGTAAACGTCAAGCCCCGCCGCCCGAAAGATCGCGGCGGTAAGAGAGGTGACCGTGCTCTTTCCGGAACTGCCGGTCACGGCGAACAGGCGCGCGGGCGAATAGCTTAAAAACAATCCGACCTCTCCCGTGACGGCCGCTCCCGCCGCCCTCGCTTCGGTCAGTTCCGGCAGGTCGGGACGGATCCCGGGCGAGCGGACAATCAATCCGGCGGGCAGATCGGAGAGCCACCCGTCGCCGAAACGCGGGACCGCGCCGCGTGCGATCAGTGCAAAGACCGCGGGATCGCTCGCTTTCAAGGGATTTTTGTCGCAGAGGAGCAGGGAAGTCGCCCCGCGCGAAAGAAGGTATTCCGCTGCCGCGATCCCCGAAACGCCGAGCCCGAGGACGGCGCATCCTTTGGTCTTTGCCGCGGTGACAGGATCCATCGTTTTCCTCCGGGAGCCATACTTCGCTATATTATATTATATTCGATCGCGCGCGACTTTGCAACCCATTACGCGAATTGTTCACAATCTCCCGCCCTTTTTTTGACGGTTTCCGCGCGCCGATCCGCCGAAAAACCGCCCCGCCCCCTTGCAATCGCGCCGCGGATTTGCTATAATGGATAAGAAAGAGACCTCCCGACGCGTCGGGAGAGAAAGGGGGATGCGGAATGATCATTCGGAGTCTGGCGCTGTTCGACCGCTTCAAGTGCGCGGGATCGGCGTGCAAAGACACCTGCTGCGTGCGCGACAAACTGGTGCTCGACAACAAAACCTATTTCGAGTATCAGCGCGTGATCGCGAAGGGCGACGCCTTCGGACGGCGGATGGTCGCCTCGATCAGCGAGCGCAACGGGGTCGCCTCCTTCCGTATGCGCGACAACGGCGAATGTCCGTTTCTGATGCGCAACGGGCTTTGCGAGCTCTACGTCCGATTGGGACCCGAGCGGATCTGCGAGACCTGCCGCAAGTTCCCGACCTTTGCAAAAGAGTACGGCAACTACCGCGAGATCGGATGCAGCTTCTCCTGTCCCGAAGTTCTGCGGCTGGTCCTGACTCACCCCGAGAACTTCCAGATCCGCGTGCGCGAGAACGATACCGAACCCGTTACGTTCGATAACCTGAACGCCAAATTGCTCCCCCTGATCTACCCGGTCCGCGACCGCTTCCTCGAGATCGCGCAGGACAAGCGCAACACCCTGCGCAAGACGGCGACCGTCCTTCTGAAGCTCGCCGACGAGGTGCAGAGCGTGATCGACCGCAAGGCGTACGACGAGCTCGCTTCTCTGATCGCCCCGTTTGAGGCGGGCGACCCGATGGGCGGGATCACGGGAGAGGAGCCCGACGCCGCGGTCCGCGAGGTGCTCTTTGAGAAACTGCTGAAACTGCATACCAAACTCGAATACAAAAAGCCGGAGAACGCCGTCCGGATCGCCGCCGCGTACAAGACGGTGAGATCCGAATCCTTCGAGGAACGGCGCGCGCGCGAACTCGATTTCGCGTGGTATATGAACCACCGCGTTTACGAGTACCGCAAATGGCTCTTCTACCTGCTTTACCGCGATCTGCTCGACGTGGTCTTCGACGGCAAATTCTATTCCCGCGTCCGCTTCGCCGTCCTCTCGACCCTCTGCCTCTTCGAGTTCGGTTCGCTCGAATGGAAGAGCCGGGACAAACAGTTCACGCCGCAGAATCAGGAAGAGGTGTTCCGGAGCTACGCCCGCGAGGTCGACGATAACCCGAAGAACGTCGCCCGGCTGTATAAGAAACTGAACGGGTCGGCGTACGCGCTCCCGAAACTGATCCTCGCCCTCTCCAATCCGATCAAGAAACCGGTCGACGGAGCCACCCCTGCGGAACCGCTCGCCGAGCCGCTTGAAGAACCGGTCGAGGAGACGGCGGCGGAAACCGTCGATACCGCCCCGGCGGAGACGACCGACGAAGCAAAAGCGGAGACCCCCGCGGAATAACCATAACAAAAAATCCCGCGCCGAACGGCGCGGGATTTTTTGTTTTAGATAGTATCGGGGGTGAGGAAAACTTCGGAGAGCGCCCGCTTCGGAACCCGATGCACGTCGTTTTGGTCGCGGTAGTAGCGGACGTTGCCCTCTTTCATCTCCTCTATTTCGACTTTTTCCGCGGGCACGCCGAGCGAGATCACCAGCTCGATCTTGTATTTCCCGGCGAGATTGTACCGTTCGGTCAGCGCCTCGCGCGGGAAATTGAGGATCATGCACCCGCCGACCCCTTTTTCCGCAGCGGATAGCAGGATGGTCTCCGCGGCGATTCCGACGTCGATCTGCGACACCCCGGTACTCTCGGGCGAAAGCAGGATCAGATACGCCGCCGGGGCTTCGTCGTCCGAGGGACCGTCCCAATCGGTGAGATACCCCGCCCATTTGACCTCTTTCGTCAGGGTCAGGACTTCGCTCTTTTCGGTCAAGGCGAGGTAGCGGAGCCGCTGGAGATTCCCGGCGGAGGGGGTGAGACGCGCCGCCTCGACGAACTCTTTGAGATCGTCTGTTGATACGGCTTTGGTCGGGTCGTAGCGGCGAAATGAACGCGCCCGTTTTACAAGATCAAGCAGCATAACGGATCCTCCTTTGAATAGAGATCCCGTCGGGGGGCGGTTGCCGATTTCCCCGGCGGGACAGTGCTTTTTAACCGTTCAGTTTGGCGAGCGCCTCGATCAGCCCCGTACGGGTCGCCTCGTATTTGGCGAGCTTCTCGCGCTCGGCGTCGACCACGGCGGCGGGCGCCTTGGAGACGAAGCCCTCGTTTGAAAGTTTCTTGCCGATGCGTTCGATCTCACCCGTCACGCGGGCGAGCTCCGCCTCGGTGCGCGCCTTCTCCTTTTCGAGATCGACCAGTTCCCCGAGCGGGATGAACACGGTCGCGGCGTCGGTCACGATGCGGACGCATCCGTCGCTCTCGTGGCTGTCGACGATCTCGCATTCCGACGCGGACGCGAGCTTGGAGAGGAACGCGCCGGCGCCGGCGAAGTCGGAGGCGTACGGGGTCACGAGGTAGACCTTCGCTTTCTTGGACGGCGGGACGTTCATCTCGGCGCGGCGATTGCGGATCGCGCGGATGACCGTGATGATGCGCTCCATCGTCGCGGCGTCGGCGGGATAGTTCATCTTCGGGTCGTAGGTCGGATAATCCGAGATCATGATGCTCTCGCTGTCGTGCGGGAGCGACAGGTAGATCTCTTCGGTGATGAACGGCATATAGGGATGCAGGAGCTTCAGGGTGTCTGAGAGCACCCGGACGATCACCTTGCGCGCCGTTTCCGCGCTCTTGCTCTCCTTGTCGAAGAGCCGCGGCTTGATCAGCTCGATATACCAGTCGCAGAGGATATCCCAGGTGAAATCGTAGATCTCGGCGAGCGCGACCCCGACCTCGTATTTGTCGAGGTTGTCGGTCACCGATTTGATCAGACGGTTGAGTTCGGTAAGGATCCACTTATCTTCCGGTGCAAGCTCGGTTTCGGGCGGCAGATCGTCGTCCTCCTCCTCGCCGGTCAGGTTCATCAGAACGAAGCGCGAGGCGTTCCAGAGTTTGTTCGCGAAGTTCCGCGCCGCTTCGACCTTTTCGGTGGAGAAGCGCATATCGTTGCCGGGGGCGTTCCCCGACGCCAGCGTGTAGCGGAGCGCGTCGGCGCCGTACTGCGAGATGACGTCGAGCGGGTCGATCCCGTTGCCGAGCGATTTCGACATTTTCCGCCCCTGCGCGTCGCGGACCAGACCGTGGATAAAGACGTCGGTGAAGGGCTTCTCGTCCATGAACTCCAGCCCCATAAAGATCATCTTCGACACCCAGAAGGTGATGATATCGTACCCGGTGACCAGCGTGCTGGTCGGATAGTAGCGGCGGATATCGTCGGTATCCTTCGGCCAGCCGAGCGTCGAGAACGGCCAGAGCGCCGAGCTGAACCAGGTATCCAGCACGTCCTCTTCCTGCCGGATCTTCTTGCTACCGCACTTCGGGCAGACCGTCACGTCGGATTCCGACACCGTGATCTCGCCGCACTCGTCGCAGTAGAAGGCGGGGATCCGATGACCCCACCAGAGCTGACGGGAGATGCACCAATCGCGGATGTTCTCCATCCAGTTGAGGTAGATCTTCGAGAAGCGGTCGGGAACGTAGCGGATATCGCCGTCCTTCACCGCCTTGATCGCCGGCTCCGCCAGCGTCTTCATCGCGACGAACCACTGTTTCGAGGCGAGCGGCTCGATCACCGTGCCGCAGCGGTAGCAGTGCGCGACCGCGTGGGTGCAGGGCTCGACTTTCACGAGCAGCCCCTCTTTTTCGAGATCCTCGACCATCACCTTCCGGGCTTCGTAGCGATCCATCCCGCTGTACTTGCCGGGGAAGCAGATCTTGCCGGTCCCGTCGATGACGAACACGTTCTCCAGCCCGTGGCGCTGCCCGGTCTCAAAGTCGTTCGGGTCGTGCGCCGGGGTGATCTTCACGCATCCGGTACCGAAATCCGACAGCACCGCTTCGTCCGCGACCACCGGGATCTCGCGCCCGACCAGCGGCAGGATCAGCGTTTTGCCCACGAGGTCCTTGTAGCGGTCGTCTTCGGGGTTGACCGCGACCGCGGTATCGCCGAGCAGGGTCTCGGGACGGGTGGTCGCGACGATCACGAACTTACCCGGCTCGCCCTTGACGGGATAGCGGATATGCCAGAAACTGCCCGCCTCGTCGCGGTATTCGACCTCGGTATCCGAGAGGGCGGTATTGCAGTGGGGGCACCAGTTGGTGATGCGAAGCCCGCGGTAGATCAGCCCCTTGTCGTCGAGCGAGACGAACACCCTCCGCACGGCGGCGGAGAGCCCCTCGTCCATCGTGAAATGCTCGCGCGTCCAGTCGCAGGAAACGCCGAGTTTCTTTAACTGCGAGATGATCCGCGAGCCGTATTTCTTCTTCCAATCCCAGACCATTTCAAGGAACTTTTCGCGCCCGACGTCGTGCCGGGTCAGCCCCTGTTCTTTGCGCAGGTTCTCCTCCACCTTGATCTGGGTGGCGATGCCCGCGTGATCGGTGCCGGGGATCCAGAGCGTGTTGTAGCCCTGCATCCGGCGATAGCGGACCAAAATGTCCTGCAGCGTCTCGTCCAGCGCGTGCCCCATGTGGAGCTGTCCCGTCACGTTCGGGGGCGGGATCACGATCGAGAACGACGGCTTTTCGGCGTCGTACTCGGGGGTGAAGTACCCCTTCTCGCACCAGTTCGCGTAGAGCCGGTCTTCAAAATCGGCGGGCGAGTAGGTCTTCGGTAATTCTCTTGTTGCCATATCGTTTCCTTCCTTTGCGGTTCTTTCCTAAAAAATAAAACCCCGTGACGTTCGTCACAGGGCGCATTGACGCGCGGTACCACCTGATTCACACGGAAAAACCGTGCCTCGTTCCCCTTAACGCGGGTCGACGTCCCCTCTCCCGGGGGGCGGCTCCGGGACGACCTTCCCGTTTTTCCCCGACGGACTCGCACCAACCGTCCGCTCTCTTTCGGGGTCAAAAACGGTACTCCTTCCCATCTCTGCCTTTCGGATATGAACAATATAACACAATCGAACCGAAAAGTCAAGGGGAAACGCCGCTTTTTTCGAGTGCTTCTTGTATTCGGCGGCGAAATGTGATAGAATGGGAAACGGAAATATGATCCGGTGCAACCGGATAAAGGACGGAATCATGAAAGAGATCATTCTTTGCAGATACGGCGAGATCATCCTGAAGGGCGCCAACCGCCCCGAGTTCGAGGGGGCTCTGACCCGCGAACTGAAGCGGCGGCTCGCCCCCTACGGGAGATTCTCGGTCAGACGCGCCGAAAGCACCGTGTACGTCACCCCGGAGGACGGATCGTGCGACCTCGACGGCGCGTACGAGACCGCCAAACTCGTCTTCGGTTTCGTCGGCGTGACCCGCGCCGCCGAGTGCGAAAAGACGATGGAGAGCGTCCTCGAAACGGCGCGCGCGTACCTCCCGCCGTTGATGGGTTCCGCCCGCACGTTCCGGGTCGACGCGAAGCGTTCGGATAAGCATTTCCCGAAAACCTCCCCCGAGATCGCGGCGGAGGTCGGGGGTGCGATCCTTTCCGCCGCACCCCGGCTGCGGGTCGATCTGCATCACCCCGACGTGATGATCCGGGTCGAGATCCGCGACCGCGCGGCGTACGTCCACGCGGGACAGGAGAAGGGCGCCGGGGGTCTCCCGCGGGGGACCAGCGGGCGCGGACTGCTCCTGCTATCGGGCGGGATCGACTCTCCCGTCGCGGGCTATATGATGGCGAAGCGCGGGGTCGAGATCGAGGCGCTGCACTTCGAATCCTTCCCCTACACCTCCGAGCGCGCCCGCGAAAAGGTGTTCACCTTGGCGGAAGAACTCTGCCGCTACTGCTCGCGCATTCATATCCACGTGATTTCCTTGACCCGGATCCAGGAGGAACTGCGCCGCTCGTGCGACGAGGAGTTCTTTACCCTGATGCTCCGCCGCTTTATGATGAAGCTCGCCGAGAGGTGCGCCAAAGAATACGGCTGCCGCGCCATCCTGACCGGGGAATCGCTCGGACAGGTCGCGAGCCAGACGATGGACGCCCTCGCCGTGACCGACGCCGCGACCGATACGCCCATCCTCCGTCCCCTGATCGGGATGGACAAGGAGGAGATCGTCGAGATCTCGCGCAAGATCGGCACCTTCGACACCTCGATCCTCCCCTACGAGGATTGCTGCACCGTTTTCACCCCGCGGCACCCGAAGACCAAACCGACCGAAAACGAGATCCTTTCCCAGGTCGCGAAGATCGACTTCGACGGTCTGCTCGACGAGGCGTACGCCACCCTCTACACCGAAACGCGGCGCGTCGACGAGAGCTATCTTTGATTTTTGATCGAATTGAACGATTTTTCGGCGTTTTGCATACCGCACAAACCGAATAACTGTGCAATTTCGTCAAATAATCAATCTTGAAAATCCCCCCACAATATGGTATAATACTCGTCGAGCGCGCTCGGCGGGTATTTCTTATTCCGAGCGCCGAAACCTTGTAAGGAGCAAACCCATGATCACCGTGATCGACCGCACGTTATCCGTCCTGAAAGACCCGTCCTCCCCGTCGGCGCTCCGGCGGCTCGCCGACGCGATCTTTGCATCGGGCGCCGACGTGATCGAAATATCCGAGAGCAACTATCGGATCCTCTCGCAAGAGAAGCCCGACGGCAGATTCCTGCTTCGTCTCGAGCGCGGATCCTCCCCCGCACATTTCCCCGGCGTCAAGCGTTTCGTCTCGACCGGTTCGGCTGCGGGCAACGTCGTGATGAGCGAGGAGTACATCGTCAACGGGCTCGACCTGCTCCTGTCCGGGGCGGTCCCCGCGGTGCTTCGCCCGGTGCGGCTGTCGCTCTCGACCCCCGCGCTCGACTGCAGCCCCGCCACCCTCTTTTCCGCGATCCGCAACACCTTCCTCGGTCATATCGAGTTCGCCCCCCACGGCGACTCCGGCATCGCGACCTCTCTCTGCGCCGAATGGGCGCTCTCCGACGGCAATATGCCCGTGACCACGGTTTCGGGGGTCGGCGGATACGCGTCGCTCTCCGACCTGACCGTTTTCCTCCGCTCGATCCGCCGCCGCCGCCCCGCGGAAAAGCAGCTCGATCCCGCGGAACTGCTCGAACGCCTCCGCGAAGCGTTCCCGAACGAGACGGTTCCCGCAACCGAAATGAAGGTCAGCCCGTCCAGCAGCATCCACATCCTGAAATTCCGTCTCGAACAGCTCGGCTTCGGCGGCTCGCCCGCGAAACTGAAAACCCTGTCCTCGAAGATCCGCGCGGGTCACCGCACCCCGTCCCCCTACCTCGACGGCGCCGCGATCTTCGCCGTCAGCAGACAGATCGATTGAAAAAACGACCCCCGTTTCTCCCGTTTTCACGGAGATGCGGGGGTTTTTTTCGGAAACGGTTGCATTATTTTTTATATCGTTGTATAATAGAAGAAGAAAGAACGCCTGCCGAAAGGACGCCGCCATGACCGACAGAGAACGGTTTATCGACCTTTACAAAACGCATATTCACCGCGAGGGAGCCGACAAGCTGCTCGAGTACCTCGATTCTCCCGCGTCGGATTTCTTCACCGCGCCCGCCAGCACGAAGTTCCACAACAACGTGAAGGGCGGTCTTCTCCAGCACAGTCTGAACGTTTACGACTGTCTTGTCTCCTATTTTGCAAGCGACCGGCGCAAACAACTGCTCGGGCTGGAGGACGTCTCGGACGAGACGCTCGCCGTGGTCGCGCTTTTGCACGATCTCTGCAAGGTGAACGTGTACAAGGAGTCCACCCGCAACCAGAAGGACGCGAGCGGCGTCTGGCGTCAGGTCCCCTACTACGAATTCAAGGACGAACTCCCCTACGGACACGGGGAGAAATCGGTCTACATCATTTCGGGCTTTATGCGTCTCTCGCGCGAGGAGGCGTTCGCCATCCGTTACCACATGGGATTTTCGACCGAGGACGACGCCCGCAACGTCGGCGCCGCGTTCGAGCTGTTCCCGCTCGCGCTTGCGCTCTCGATCGCCGACACCGAGGCGACCTACTATCTGGAGGGAAAGCCGAAGAATGTACTGTAAAGCGTGTGAGGCGGCGGTCCGGCGCGGGCTTCGTCCCCGTCCCGATTGCCCCGATTGCCGGCGGCTCTCGTCGGCGGCGGAGGAACCCTTCATCCCCCGGATCCCCGGGATCCCGCAGGATCGGCTGATGCCGAAGACGGGGGAGGACCGTTTGCACGGTCATCTCGTCTGCGCCGTCTGCCGCCGTCTGCTCCTGCCCGATTCGGCGCGGACGGTCTCGGGCAACGTGCTCTGCTTCACCTGTTACGAGCGGCTGCCGGTCTGTTCGGGCTGCGGCGTCCGGCTGCTGGAATCCGAACTCTACGAATGCGACGGCGCCACCTTCTGCGAGACCTGCTACGACCGTCTCGACGAGTGCGAGCTCTGCGGCAACAAGGTCTACCGCTACGACGAGAACGCGCTCGCTCTGCTCTGTTCCGATTGCCGCGACACCCACGGGGTCTGCGACGTCTGCGGCGCGATCGTGCCGAAAGAGGAACTCTTCGACGCCGAGGGGCATCCCGTCTGTTCGGTGTGCGTCTCCGAGATGGACGAGTGCGAGGATTGCGGCAAGATCGTCTTTTCGCTCCCCGGCGAGCCCCATCCCCGGCTCTGCTCGGCGTGTCTGTCCGACTACGCTACCTGCCGCGTCTGCGGCGAGCCAATCCCGATCGCGGACAAGGATCGCTACGTCCTCGACGGCAAGATCCTCTGCGAGAACTGCTACGACGATCTGCCCGAGTGCGAGGAGTGCTTCACCCGTTTCTTCCCCGTGAAGGGCGAGGAGCGCGGCTCGACCGTCTGCCCCGAGTGCAGAAGAAACTATACCCACTGCGAGGAGTGCGGTCGCCGCATCCGCTTCACCGACGCTTACGACATCGACGGTCGCATCCTCTGCGAATCCTGCCGCTCGGCTCTGCCGGATCCCGAATAACTTTTTTCATAAAGAGACCTCCCGTCGGGGAGGTCTCTTTATGATTCTATGTCCCGCAGGACGCATCATTTTGCCGCAGGCAAACATCATTTGCAAAGCAACGTCATTTTGCCTCGGGCAAACGTCATTACAAAACGCCCTTCGCTTATTTGCGAAGGGCGTTTTGTACTTTCTTACTGCAACTGTATCGGTCTGCCTCCGGCGAGGATGATCATCTTGATAACGCCGGGTCCGAACGCGGACGCCTGCACCATCAAAGGTTTGTCGATCTTGCCGTAGCTCGTGATCCTGACCTCGGTCGCGGATTCGGGGATCAGCCCCTTCTGCCGGAGGATCTTCGCGTTGATATAGGAGTAGGGCTTGAAGTTCTCGTTCAGCGCGTCGATCGGAAGCTCCGCGACTCTGTCGCCGATCTTTCCGTAGACGACCGCGGTCAGATCCTCCGCCGCTTCGTCCGAGATCAGCTTCTCGGCTTCGGCGAAAGAAATACCGGGCTTCGCGGTGAATCCGTCGCGCTTCGCGTCGGTGAAGTCGGTCGTGTCTGCAACGTCGGTCGGGATCGGCATAAAGACGGGCTTTTCAAGTTTCGGATAATCGGGGATCGGCGCGGCGGTCTCGGTCTCGTCTTCTGCTTCCGCCTCGTCGGTCTCTGCTTCCGCTTCAGTCTCTTCCTCGACGGCTTCCTCGGCGGCGGGCTCCTCGCTTACGGCGGGAGCTGCGTCGGATTCGGTCACGGTCTCAAGCTCCTGCTCGGGAACGTCGGCGGGAACGATGGGCTCCTCGACCGGCACCGAAGCGACGGCCTCCGCGGGAGCGGCGGCAGGGGCGGGCGCGGGCGTCGTTTCGACCGTCTCCTCCTCGGGGAGTTCCTCGGGCTGATCGGCGTCGGCGTCCGCTTTCGCGTTGGCGCGCTTGATGATGATCCGCGACAGAACGATGATCAGGTGCAGGAGCAGCGAGATCAGAACGAACGCGACGAGAATGATGATGAAGCTCGGGATGGTCTTCACACCGAAATCGGCGAAGACGCCTTTGATCAGATCGAACACGGCGGGGGAACCCGCTTGCAAAGCGGCGACGAGATTCGCGGGAAAGTCGCCGGTGTTGGTCGTGTTCAGGGCGATCAGGATAAGCCCCGCCATACCCAGCGTCTCGATGACCAGCAGAACGCGGGCGAGCCGGCGGAAGAACCGGATCTTGAAGCACCCGATCACCATCGCCGCGACGGCAAAGGCGGCGAGCGCCAAAGCAGCGATCAGAACGACGTACTTGACGATGTCCGCCGCCTCCGTGAGTGCGGGGATCGCCTTGCCGACGAAGCCGAACAGCTGGGGGAACGTGTCGGCAAAGAACTGATAGAATTTGTCCATATATGTATCCTCCTCGATGCGGTTTTCGGTCGCGCGGTCTTTGTTGCATCGAAATTTATGGTTATTATCAGTATATCATATCGTGTGGGAAAAATCAACACTTTTCTTTTATTTGAGAGGGATTATTTCGCGCTTTCCCCCACCTGACGCGGGGGAAAAACAGGGGGGCGGTTGCAAGGATCCCAGTCGCCTTGGGGTCATTCAAGCGCCCTCCAAACGACAAAAAACCGGGGGAGCACGCTCCCCCGGTCATGAAAGATGGGATCAGTACATCCCGCCCATCCCGCCTGCGGCGGGAGCAGCTGCGGGCGCCTCTTCCTTCTTGTTCGCGACGACGGCTTCGGTCGTCAGAACGGTGGAGGCGATCGACGCGGCGTTCTGCAGAGCGGAACGGGTCACCTTGGTCGGGTCGACGATACCGACCTCGAGCATATCGACGTACTTCTCGTTGTAAGCGTCGAAGCCGAAGCCGACCTTACCGGACGCCTTGACTCTGTCGAGGATGACCGCGCCGTCAAGCCCCGCGTTGTCCGCGATCTGGCGGACGGGAGCCTCCAGCGCCTTCATAACGAGCTTGATACCGGTCTTCTCGTCGCCCTCGGCGTCGGGGATCAGCTTCTCGACGGCGGGAATGACGTTGATGAACGCGGTACCGCCGCCCGCGACGATGCCTTCCTCAACGGCGGCTTTGGTCGCGTTCAGGGCGTCCTCGATGCGGAGCTTCTTCTCCTTCATCTCGGTCTCGGTCGCGGCGCCGACCTTGATGACGGCAACGCCGCCCGCCAGCTTCGCGAGCCGCTCCTGGAGCTTCTCGCGGTCGAAGTCGGAGGTGGTCGTCTCGATCGCCTGACGGATCTGCGCCACTCTCGCCTTGATGGCGTCGGAATCGCCCGCGCCGTCGACGATGATGGTGTTCTCCTTGTTGACCTTGACCTGTCTTGCGCGGCCGAGCTGCGCCACGGTGGTCTCCTTGAGATCCAGCCCGAGCTCGTCGGTGATGACCTCGCCGCCGGTCAGGGTCGCGATGTCGCGGAGCATCTCTTTCCGTCTGTCGCCGAAGCCGGGGGCTTTGACGGCGACGCAGGTGAAGACGCCGCGCAGCTTGTTTAAGACCAGGGTGGTCAGCGCCTCGCCCTCGACGTCCTCCGCCACGATCAGGAGCTTCTTGCCCGCCTGCACGATCTGCTCGAGCAGGGGAAGGAGATCCTGAATGTTCGAGATCTTCTTATCGGTGATCAGGATGTAGGCGTCGTCCAGCACCGCCTCCATCTTGTCGGTATCGGTCGCCATATAGGGGGACAGATAGCCGCGGTCGAACTGCATACCCTCGACCACTTCGCTGTAGGTCTCGGCGCTCTTGGACTCCTCGACCGTGATCACGCCGTCGGAGGTCACCTTCTCCATCGCGTCGGCGATCAGCTGACCGATCACGGCGTCGCCCGCCGAGATGGTGCCGACCCGCGCGATATCCTCGGTGCCGGAAACCTTCTTCGAGTTCTTCTTCAGTTCCGCAACGGCCGCGTCGACCGCCTTCTGGATCCCCTTGCGGAGGACCATCGGGTTGGCGCCCGCCGTCACGTTCTTCATGCCTTCGCGGATCAGGGTCTGCGCCAGCAGGGTCGCCGTCGTCGTACCGTCGCCGGCGGCGTCGTTGGTCTTGGTCGCGACCTCGCGGACCAGCTGAGCGCCCATATTCTCGGCGGCGTCCTCCAGCTCGATCTCCTTCGCGATGGTCACGCCGTCGTTGATGATCAGCGGCGAGCCGTATTTCTTGTCGAGCACCACGTTCCGACCCTTCGGGCCGAGGGTGATCTTCACCGTGTCCGCCAGTTTATCGACGCCGCGCAGCAGGGCGTCTCTTGCTTCGATCCCGTACAGAATGTCTTTTGCCATGATCGTATCCCTCTTTCGTTTTCAAATCGTTTCTATCTTATTCCACGACCGCGAGAATATCGCCGACGCGCACGATGGTGTACTCCTCGCCGTCGACCTTCACTTCGGTCCCGGAATATTTGCTCGTGATGACCTTCTGACCGGGTTTGACCGTCATCGAGACTTCCTTGCCGTCGACCGTACCGCCGGGGCCGACCGCGATCACTTCCATCACCTGCGGCTTCTCTTTCGCCGAGCC
>JAGCYR010000041.1 GCA_017960705.1 Clostridia bacterium
GACCCCGAGGACTGCGCCGTTCTCTCGGAACTCTTCACCCGCGAATCGGGGAGAAGCGTCACGGTCCGGACCCCCAAGCGGGGCGAGCTCCGCGACCTCTGCGATATGGCGCAGACCAACGCCCGTCAGCGCGCCGAACGCTACCGCGCCGAATCGGCGAAGCAGGAGGGGACGCTGGTCTCGCTTGCGTCGCTTCTCGGGCTCGAGGTTCTGCCCGAACGGATTGAGGCGTACGATATCTCCAACCTCGGCGCCGAGCATATCACTGCGTCGATGGCGGTGTTTCAAAACGGGCAGCCGAAGCGCTCGGACTACCGCACCTTCAAGATCAAAACCACCGACGGCGTCGACGATTACGGCGCGATGCGCGAAGCGCTGACCCGGCGGCTCGCCCATATCGGGGACGGCTCCCCCTCGCTCGGGGAGACCCCCGACCTGATCCTCCTCGACGGCGGGATCGGGCACGTCCGCGCGGGGCGCGCGGCGCTCGAGACGGCGGGGCGCACCGATATCCCGATCTTCGGGATGATAAAAGACGATTTCCACAAGACCCGCGCCATGACCGACGGCGAAAACGAGATCTCGTTTGCCAAAAAGCACGAGGTGTTCGTCCTGATCTACCGCATCCAGGAGGAGGCGCACCGGATCGCCGTCACCGCGGTCATGAACGCAAAATCGAAGACCCTGACACGTTCCTCGCTCGAAAACATCCCGGGGATCGGTCCCGCGAAAGCCAAACGCCTGCTTGCCGCGTTCGGTTCGCTCCGCGCCCTGTCGGCGGCGGATGAAGAGACGATCGCCCGAGTGAACGGCGTGTCGAAAAAGGACGCGCAGGCGGTTTTCAACTATTTCGCCGCCAAACGAAACCGATCCGGGAAAGCCGGAGGAAAGGAGAAAAAGCCGTGATGCGCATCATCACCGGAAAAGCCAAGGGCGTCCGTCTCGCGACCCTGCCCGGCGACGCGACCCGTCCGACGTCGGAGCGGGTGAAAGAGGCAATCTTCTCCTCCCTGCAGTTCGATCTCGAGGGGCGGCGGGCGCTCGACCTGTTCGCCGGCTCGGGTCAACTCGGGCTCGAGGCGCTCTCCCGCGGCGCCGTCTCCTGCACGTTCATCGACGCCGCCCCGGAGGCGATCGCCGTGGTCAAGGAGAACGCCAAAAAGACCGGCTTCTTCTCGGACTGCAAATACCTGATCAGCGACTACCGCAGCTACCTCCGCAAGGCGGGCAAAGGCGAGGGCTTCTCCCTGATCTTCATCGACCCGCCCTACGCGCTCGACGCGGTCGCGGACGCGGTTCTGCGGATCCTTGCCGCCAAAGTCGCAAAACCCGGGTGTCTTCTGGTCTGCGAGAGCGGGTCCCCCGATCTTCTTGCGAAGCTGGGCGACGCCGCCGACAAGTTCGACGTGCAGAAAGAGGCGCGTTACGGAATCACACATATCACCCTTCTCCGCTACAAAGGAGAAGAGGACGAGGAGGGAGAAAAAACGTGAAAACCACCGTCCTGCTTCCCGGCACCTACGACCCCGTGACGCGGGGGCACTTCGCCGTGATCGAGACCGCCGCCGCCCTCTTCGACGAGGTGCGCGCCGTGATCTTCGTCAACCCCGACAAGACCATGCTCTTCCCCCTCTCCGACCGGCTGGAGTTCCTCCGGCTGGCGACCAAAGTTCTCCCGAACGTGACGGTCGATTCTTCCGCGGGCCTCGTCGCCGACTACGCGCGCGGGAACGGGATCGCGTTCATCGTCAAGGGCGTGCGGAACGAGCGCGACTTTGCCTACGAGCGCGAAATGGCGGATTGGAACGCCGCGCACGGCGCGAAGACCCTGTTTTTCCCCTCTCCCTCGGAGGTCGTCGGGATCAGTTCGACGTCTCTTCGCGAGCGGCTCGAAAAGGGGTTGCCGTTCGACGACCTCGCCGCCCCCGGCACCTCCGGCGCGATCCTTGCCGCCTACCGTCGACTTTCGCTTGACAAGCGGGATTGACCGTATTATAATAAACTATAGTTTTGTAAATATACCGAAAGGACAGACCGATATGATCCTGAAAGAGAAGATCGAGGAGCTGCGCGCCCGTTTCAACGGCGAGCTCGCCAAAGCGGGAACGCCCGAAGCGCTCGAATCGCTGCGCGTCGCGTTCCTCGGCAAGAAGGGACCCGTCATCGACCTGATGGCGGAACTCCGCAACGTCGAACAGAGCGAGAAGGCGGCCGCCGGGCAGCTCATCAACGCGCTGAAAAACGACTTTGCCGACGCCATCGCGAAGGCGGGGGAGACTCTCCGCGCCGCGGCGCTCGCGGCGGAGATCCGGCGCCAGAAAAAGTACAATCCCACCCTTCCCGCACGCGACGCCGTGGGGTCTTATCACCCGATCACGCTGGTCCAGCGGGAACTCGAGGAGATCTTCTCGTCGATGGGATTCACGATCGAGGACTATCCCGAGATCGTCGACGACTATCACTGCTTCGAGGCGCTGAACATCCCGAAGCACCATCCCGCCCGCGATATGCAGGACACCTACTATATCGAGAACGGACAGCTCTTGAAGACCCACACCTCCGCGGCGCAGAACTACATTATGCGCAAGTACGGCGCCCCGCTGCGCGCGATCTTCCCCGGCCGCTGCTTCCGCAACGAGGCGATCGACGCCTGCCACGAGAACACCTTCTTCCAGATGGAGGGGATCATGATCGACGAGAACATCTCGATCTCGAACCTCATCTACTTCATGAAGACCATGCTCTCCGAGGTCTTCCGGCGCGATATCAAGGTGCGGCTCCGCCCCGGCTTCTTCCCCTTCGTCGAACCGGGCTTCGAGCTTGACATCAACTGTCTGATCTGCGGCGGCAAGGGCTGCCCGTCCTGCAAGAACTCGGGCTGGCTCGAGCTCTGCCCCTGCGGGATGATCCATCCCAACGTCCTGAAAGCCGGCGGGATCGATACCGACCGCTACACCGGCTTTGCGTTCGGGTTGGGGCTGACCCGGCTCGCCATGATGAAGTTCGGGGTCAAGGATATCCGCGATTTCAACGGCGGCTCGCTTGCCGCGCTGTCGCAGTTCGTGAGCGAATAAGGGAGGGAACGGAATATGCTGCTTTCTATGAACTGGATCGGCGATTTCGTCGATCTGTCCGGACTTGACCGCGCCGCCCTGATCCGGCGCTTCACCCTCTCCACCGCCGAGGTCGAGGAGATCATCGAGAAGGGCGCCGACACCTACGGCGTCATCGTCGCGAAGATCGTCTCGGTCGACGCGCATCCGAACTCTCAAAAACTCCATCTCCTGAAGGTCGACACCGGCAAAGAGACCGTCGACTGCGTCTGCGGCGCGCCGAACGTGCGTCCCGGGATGAAGGTCGCGTTCGCCACGGTGGGCGGATCGGTCTCGGGGAACAAGATCGGCAAAGCCGAGATCGCAGGCTACCCCTCCTTCGGTATGTGCTGTTCCGAAGCCGAGCTTGGCATCTCCGCCGACCATTCGGGACTGATGGAGATCGAAGACGATATCCCGCTCGGCACCGACCTGAAATCGGTTTACGAGATCGACGACCTGCTCTTTGAGGTCGACAACAAATCGCTGACCAACCGCCCCGACCTGTGGGGACACTACGGGATCGCGCGCGAGTTCGCCACCCTTGCGGGTCGTCCGCTCCGTCCCGTGCCGACCCACCCGACGACGCAATTCGCCAAGCTCCCCGCTCTTTCGATCGAGATCAAGGAACCCGATCTGTGCTTCCGGTACTCCGGGATCACGGTCGAGGGGATCCGGACCAAAAAGAGCCCCGTCAATATGCGGATCCGCCTCTACTACTGCGGGTCTCGCGCCATCAATCTGCTCGCCGACCTCACCAACTACGTGATGATGGAACTCGGGCAGCCGATGCACGCCTTCGACCGCCGCCGCGTCGATCGGGTCGAGATCGGCCGCTTCCCCGCCCCCTTCGTTTTCAAGACGCTGGACGGCGTGGAACGCAATATCGACGAGAATATGCTGATGATCTGCTCGAAGGGCGAACCGGTGGCGATCGCCGGCGTGATGGGCGGTCTCGCCTCGGAGATCGAGGACGATACCGACTCGTTGTTCCTGGAGAGCGCGAACTTCAACGGGATCTCGGTCCGCAAGACGTCGTCCCGCCTCGGGCTGCGCACCGACGCTTCGATGCGCTACGAGAAGATGCTGGATCCCGAGCTGACCGTTCCGGCGATCGAGCGCTTCCTCGACCTGCTCTTCAAAGCGGATCCCGAAGCGAAGGTGACCAGCCGTCTGACCGACGTCTACGTGCATCGGTTCGATAAGATCACGCTTTTGATCGACAAACCGTTCGTCGACCGCTACACGGGGATCGATATTTCGTCTGAACAGATCGCCGCCACGCTGACCTCGCTCGGCTTCGGCGTCAAGCAAAAAGGAAACGCGTTCACGGTGGACGTGCCGAGCTGGCGCGCGACCAAGGACGTGACCATCAAAGCCGATCTGATCGAGGAGATCACCCGGATCTACGGCTACGACAATTTCCAAATCACCACGACGCTCTCGCCCCTGCACCCGGTCCGCGCCGAGGTCCCCGCGACCGACGCGAAGCGGATCAAGGATCTTTTGGTCGAGCGTTTCTCCCTGCACGAGGTCCACTCCTATATCTGGAGCGACAGCGCCAAGGATAAGCTGCTCGGGATCGAAACGCCGAAAAACGTCCGTTTGATCAACGCGCAGACCCCGGAGCACGCTTCGTTCCGCATCTCGATGATCCCGACGCTGCTCTCCTTCGCCTACGAGAACAAGGGCTTTTCGGACGCCTACGGGCTGTTTGAGATCGGGCACACGGTCGACGGGCTGCTCCCCGACGGCACCTGCAACGAGCGCAAGAAACTCGGCGTGGTGCTCTTCGACCGCACGGTGAACGAGGAGACGCTCTACTACCGCGCCCACGAGATGCTGATCGCGATCTTCCGCACGCTGAAACACCGCTCCCCCGACTTCGTTTCCGTCGAGCCGCGCTTCAACTGGCAGCACCCGGTGAACCTCTCCGCCGTCACCCTTGACGGGGGCGAGATCGGCTTCCTCACCACCCTGCATCCCTCGGTCCGCGGAAAGCTGGACAAGAAGGCCGCGATCCTCGCGTTTGAACTCGATATGGAGATCTTCTCCTCGATTTCGGAGAAACCCCTCGCCTACAAGGAGCCCTCGCGCTACCCGGGCATCGACGTCGACCTCTCGTTCTCGGCGTCTGTCGGATCTCTTGACTTCGCCGCGATCGAGAAAGCCGCGCGGGAAGTCGCGGGCGAATACCTGAAGACCGTGTCGCTCACCGACCTCTACGACGGGGAGAACGGCGAGTCGGTCACTCTCCGCTTCGGCTTCTCCTCGAACGAGCGCACGCTCGCCAGAACCGAGATCCAGCCCGCAGTCGACGCGATCGTTTCGGCGCTCTCCGACAAGTTCGGGATGACCCTGAAAACCGTCTGACCCCCTTCAACAAACAATCTCCCTCTTTCTTACGGAAAGAGGGAGATTTTGTTTTAGAAAAGAAAGAGGGTGTTCCGTGCGTTTCCGTTCGGTCTCTTAGCCGTCAGTCGGAGGTATAGAAGACTGCGCCGGAGGTCGTGCTTCCGTTCGGGAGCGTAACGCTCTTTCCCGCCGCGGGATTTGCAACGGGGGAGACTCTCCGGACGAATCCGTCGCCGCAGGTCCAGATCGGATCGTAGATCGAGATATACACGTTCTTCGTCGACTTCGCGACGTTGTCGACCCGCATCTGTACGCGCACGGCGTCGTTATCGGTGTAGACGAGCGATCCGTTGCTGATCTCCGCGGTATAGAGCAGAAGACCGTTCTCTTTCAGGCTCTTTTCCGCGTTGCCCTGCATATTGGTTTTGACCTTCCAGACCTTCAGCCCGTCGATATAGAGTTCGGAATAGCCGGTGTATTCGACCGCGCCGTTCTTGATCGCCGCCTCTTGATGGAAACGGAACCCGATCCGGTGCCAGCCCCCCTTCGTTTGGCTCTGCGCGTCGTAGAGGTACGGAGAAGAGTTTCTCGTGACGGGCGAGTCCCAACCCGCCTTGTAGATCGGTTGACCGTTCCCGGGGTCGACGGCGCACGCCCAGTCGGGGGAGCAGCCGGTAAGATAGGTCGAGTAGTCGAAATGTCCCGCGAACGGGCAGTCTCTCCCCTCTTTGTCGTTGGCGTAGAGGTAATAGAAATCTCTGTATCCGTCGTTTGCGCCCCGGAACGCGACCGCCTTCATTTCCGAGCCGAACGCGTCGTAGTTTTTGAACGAATCGCTCCAAAGGAAAGTGTATTCAAACCAGAGATCGTTGCCGTCCGGATCGGACGGAGTCGGATAGAAGTGCTTGCCGCCGCGGATCTCGGAAACGGTTTTTGAGACGACGATCGAGCTGCCGTCGGCGTAGGGTCCGGAAAGGTCCTTGGAATCGTAGACCGGCACGCCGAAACTCTCCTCAACGACAGCCCCGCAGTCGGCGCACGTGCCGTGGCGCTGCCCGTCGCTTGTGAGCGTGGGCTCAACCGTCACCGTCCACCTTTTCACGTTGTGGCTTTTCTCGGAAACCGGGGTCTCGGTGATCGTTTCGGGGACGAACGCGCCGCAGACCGTGCAGTATCTGACCAAGATCCCCGGGCACGAACAGGTCCGTTTCTCGACCACCGTAACTGCGCTGCCGGGCGTATGCGTGTGTCCCGCCGGGATCGCTCCCGTCTCGTTCTCGACGGTCGTGCCCGGCGCAGCCTTCATGATCCGGATCACGCTGTCGAGATCCGACGACGGGATCCCGACCGTGTTTTTCAGGTAGTTGTAAACCTTTTCCGCGTAGGTCCCGCCCGACGCCGCCGCCAGTTTGTCCACGTAGTTGTTCTGGATCTTGCTCGGCTTCCGCGGGTCTCCGATCGTAGCGAAGTTGGAGAGCAGATAGTCACGCCAGAGATCGTCCTCCGACGCCCCGCACAAACCGTTCACCAGCCAGCAGACCAGTCCCGTGCGGTCTGTTCCTACCATACAATGCAGATAGATCGGGTAGTTGTTCTCGTCCGCAAGCACCTTGAAAATGGTTTTGAGGCTGGAACGGCACTCGCTGCTCGTAAAGTCCTTGCTGCCGTTCAACGTGCGGAAATAGTATTTTACTTCTTTGCCGATCACCGAGGTCGATCTCGTTCCCGCCTCGGTCGTGGTGCGAAAATCGAGTTCGCTTTTGATCCCGAGCTGCCGCAGGGCGTCGATCCCCTCGTCGGAGATCAGCACCGTCGTGCTTTCCTTATGAAGCTCCGCGCCCCGGTAGATCAGCCCCTGCCGGATACGCCCGCCGTCCTCGGTCGTTTTGCCGCCCAGGTCCCGGACGTTGGTTACGCCGTCGACGCAGATGAAGCGGACCGACCGATCTTCGGTAACGAACGCCCCCGCGGAGGAACGGGAGGAGATCCCGTCGGGTCCGACCGCCGCGACGTCCCAGTAATACCGTTGCCCGACGCAGGCGTTCTGAAACCGGAATTCTCTTGCCGATCTGCCGATGATATACTCTCTCGCGTCGGACTTGTCGGACTTGGTCCAGATCCGGACGATGAAATATCGGAGGCTGTTTTCCCCGGATTCAAAAACGACGTTCCAGCGGAGCGAAACAGGCTGGGGGCGGGACAGCTCGAGTTTCCCTCCCGCGTAGTTCGTGGCGTTTTTGGCGGCGTCCGACAGATACGCCTTCTGCGTTTCGGTGTAGGTCGAAACGGGTCCGTCAAACCCGACCGTCCGCACGGTGCAGATCGGCTCGGGGATTGCGGGCTTGAGTTCACCCGTCGTTTCCGGCGCGGTCGTTTCCTGCGCCGTTTCCGCCGTCGTTTCGGAAACGGACGAAGTCGTTTCGGTTTCGGTCTTCGTCCCGCAGGAGACGAGCGGCAGGAGCGCCGAAAGCGCGAGAAAAAGCGCGAGAAGACGCAAGGCGTGTCGGTTGGTTTTCGTGCGATTCATCATATCTTTCTCCCGGTCGGTTTTCGGTTCTCGGTTTTTAGAATACCATTATAGCACGGCTTTTGCAAAAAAGCAAACGTTTCGCCCTTTTTTGCCCCTTTTTCTTTAAAAACTTGCCGACGCGGCGGGCCCCTCGCGCGCGAAACACGCAAAACGAAAGCGAGACGATCGAAGGATCGTCTCGCTTTCGGTGATTGTCCATTGAAAAACCGAATAAAGGAAAGAGTGAAACTCGTAGTGTTTGCGAACTTGAACTTTGAAGCGTTCAAGCACTCGGTCGATTAGTATCGCTCAGCTGCACGCATTACTGCGCTTCCACCCGCGACCTATCAAACAGGTAGTCTACCTGTGACCTTATTGCTTATGCAAGGGATATCTCATCTTGAGGTGTGCTTCACGCTTAGATGCTGTCAGCGATTATCACATCCGCACTCGGCTACCCGGCTATGCACTTGGCAGTACAACCGATGCACCGGAGGTGCGTTCGACCC
>JAGCYR010000042.1 GCA_017960705.1 Clostridia bacterium
AATGCTGTTTCGGGCATATCCACGGGATCTACACCGTCCCGTCGGTCTCCGAATTCGAGGGGATCTCGCGTCGCTTCATTTCGGCGGACTACCTCGATTTTCTCCCCCGTCTGCTGTGACAAGACCGAGAAAAGGCGCCCTTTTTTCTTCTTTTCATCTTTTTTACGGCAAATTGCTTGACAATACCGGTCTTTCATTGTAAAATAATACGGTTATTAAAAATAATGTTTTTTTCTGGAGGAAAAACCAATGGCTCTGACGAAAAAGGAAGCTGCGGGAAACAACAAGTTTGAGATCGGCTTCTCGGTCGACAAGGAGACCTTTGAAAAGGCGGTCTCGGACGTTTTTAATAAGAAGAAAGGATCCATCACCGTTCCCGGTTTCCGCCGCGGAAAGGCGCCCCGTCACATCGTCGAACAGATGTACGGCAAGGGCGTGTTCTACGAGGACGCCGTCAACCAGGTGATGCCCGAGGCATACGAAGCGGCGATCAAGGAAGCGGAGCTCGACGTGGTCGGCCGCCCCGAGATCGATATCGAGACCATCGACGAAAACGGCGTTCTGTTCAAGGCGACCGTTTACGTGAAGCCCGAGGTCAAGATCGAGGGCTACGTCGGGCTGGAAGCCGAGAAAGAGAAAGTCTCGGTCTCGGACGAGGAAGTCGACGCCGAGGTCAAGCGCGTGCAGGAGAGAAACGGCCGCACCGTTGACGTCACCGACCGTCCCGCGCAGAACGACGATACGGTCAACATCGACTATAAAGGCACGGTCGACGGGGTCGCGTTCGACGGCGGCGCCGCCGAGAAGTACGACCTCAAGCTCGGTAGCGGCAGCTTCATCCCCGGCTTCGAAGATCAGATCGTCGGTCACGCGATCGGCGACGCGTTCGACGTGAAGGTCACCTTCCCCACCGAGTACCACGCGAAGGAACTTGCCGGTAAAGACGCGGTCTTCGCCTGCAAGCTGAACGGCATCAAGACGGTCGAGCTCCCCGCCCTGGACGACGAGTTCGCGAAGGACGTTTCGGAATTCGATACGCTAGATGAATACAAAGCCGACGTTCGGGCAAATATCCAAAAGAGAAAAGAGCAGTCCGCCGACTCCGCGTTCGAGGGCGCGCTCGGCGACAAGCTGATCGAACTGGTGCAGGCGGATATCCCCGAGCCCATGTTCGAAGCCGAGACCGAGAACTACGTCCGCGACTACGACACGCGGCTCCGTCAGCAGGGTCTCGACCTCTCGACCTACCTGAAGTACACCGGGCAGACCCTCGACGATATGCGGAAACAGATGCGTCCGATGGCGGAGAAGCAGGTGAAACTGCGGCTCGCGCTCGAGACCATCGCGAAACTCGAGAATCTTTCGGTCTCCGACGACAAGGTCGAGGAAGAATACAAGAACATCTCCGACGCATATAGTGTCCCCGTCGATCAGGTCAAGGGTATGGTCGACGCCGAGGATATCCGAAAGGATCTCGTCGTGAAAGCGGCGATGGATTTGGTCAAGGAGAAGGCGAACGCCAAAGCGCCGAAGGCGAAGACCCCTGCGGCAAAGAAGCCCGCCGCCAAGAAGACCGAAGCGACCGACGCCAAAGCCGAGGAGAAACCCGCGGCGAAGAAGCCGGCTGCGAAGTCGACCGCGACGAAGTCCACTACGACCAAGTCCGCGACGGCGGCGAAGAAGCCCGCCGGCGAGACCGCAGCGAAAAAGCCCGCCGCGAAGAAGCCCGCGGCAAAGAAAGCCGACGAAAACAAGTAATCCCGTACAGGCGAAAAGCCGAAGGAGGAAACCCAAATGGCACTTGTCCCTATGGTCATTGAGAACACCCCGAGAGGCGAGCGTTCCTTCGACATCTATTCGCGCCTCCTGAACGACCGGGTCGTGATCCTCTCCGAAGAGGTGAACGACGCCACGGCGTCCCTGATCGTGGCGCAGATGCTCTATCTCGAGTCTCAGGATCCCGAGAAGGACATCAGCTTCTATATCAACAGCCCCGGCGGGTCGATCTCCGCGGGTATGGCGATCTACGACACGATGAACTATATCAAGTGCGACGTGTCGACCATCTGTATCGGTATGGCGGCGAGCATGGGCGCTTTCCTGCTCTCGTCGGGCGCGAAGGGCAAACGCTTCGCCCTCCCGAACAGCGAGGTGATGATCCACCAGCCGCTGGTCGGCGGGATGCAGGGTCAGGCGAGCGACATCAAGATCCACGCCGACCACCTGCTCCGCATCCGCGAGAAGATGAACCGCATCTTAGCGGACCAGACCGGGCGCTCCTACGAGGAGATCTGCCGCGACACCGAGCGCGACAACTTCATGACGGCGGCACAAGCAGCCGAATACGGGCTGATCGACCGCGTGATGGAGAAGCGGATCTGACCGAACGACCGGCGAGGCAAGCATTTGCCCCGCCGTAGTTTTCTCTCCCCAAATCAGATAAAGGAAACAACGGATTATGGAAAAACAGACAGGCGGACGCCGCCGCTGCGCGTTCTGCGGACGGACCGAGGATCAGGTCCTCTTTCTGATCCCCTCGCGCACGGGGCTCTACATCTGCGACGGATGCGTCGAGGATTGTCAGGCGCTGATCGACGAGCAGTCGGTGACGAGATTCGCGGAGACCTTCTCGCCCGAGAATATGCCGAAACCGCAGGCGATCAAGGAAATGCTCGACGAATACGTGATCGGGCAAGACGACGCGAAAGAAGTGCTGTCGGTCGCGGTCTACAACCACTATAAGCGGATCGCCGCGCACGACGCGAAACTGAAGAACAAAGCCGAGGGCAAAGACGACGAAAGCCCCGACGACGATATCGAGCTGCAGAAGTCGAACGTGCTTCTGATCGGTCCGACCGGCGTCGGCAAGACCTATCTCGCGCAGACCCTCGCCAAGTGCTTCCGCGTTCCCTTCGCGATCGCGGACGCGACCACCCTGACCGAGGCGGGTTACGTCGGCGAGGACGTCGAAAACATTCTTCTCCGCCTGATCCAAGCCGCCGATTACGACGTGGATCTTGCCGAGCGCGGCATCATCTATATCGACGAGATCGACAAGATCTCCAAGAAGAGCGAGAACGTCTCCATTACCCGCGACGTCAGCGGC
>JAGCYR010000043.1 GCA_017960705.1 Clostridia bacterium
GACCGCGCAGAACGAACTCATCAACATCATCACCATCTTCCTCGGCGTGTCGGTCGGAGCGACGGCGAACGCCGCGAACTTCCTCTCGCTCTCGACTTTGAAGATCATCGTTCTCGGGCTCTCTGCCTTCATCCTCGCGACCTGCGGCGGACTGCTCCTCGGGAAACTGATGTGCTTCCTCACCCGTGGAAAGATCAATCCGCTGATCGGTTCCGCCGGCGTGTCCGCCGTTCCGATGGCGGCGCGCGTCTCGCAGGACGTCGGACGGCGTGAGAACCCCTCCAACTTCCTTCTGATGCACGCGATGGGTCCCAACGTCGCCGGGGTCATCGGCTCCGCCGTCGCCGCGGGCGTGTTCCTTATGTGGTTCTGACCAATTCCCTATCCGAAAGGACTGTATTATGGCTAAGAAAGTGCTGATCACCGAAACCGTCCTCCGCGACGCGCACCAGTCGCTCGCGGCGACGAGAATGACCACCGAGGAGATGATCCCCGCGCTTGAAAAGCTCGACGCCGTCGGGTACTACTCGCTCGAGGCGTGGGGCGGCGCGACCTTTGACGCCTGCCTGCGTTTCCTGCACGAGGATCCCTGGCAGCGGCTCCGGATCATCCGCGATCACGTCAAGAACACCAAGCTCCAGATGCTCTTCCGCGGGCAGAATATCCTCGGCTACCGGCATTACGCCGACGACGTGGTCGAGTATTTCGTACAGAAGTCCATCGCCAACGGGATCGACGTCATCCGTATATTCGACGCCCTGAACGACGCGCGCAACCTCGAGACCGCGATCCGCGCCACCATCAAGGAGGGCGGACACGTCCAGGCGGCGATCTCCTACACGACCTCTCCCGTCCATACCAACGAGTTCTTCGCCGCTTACGCAAAGCAGCTGGAGGAGATGGGCGCCAACTCGATCTGCATCAAGGATATGGCGGGTCTGCTGAAGCCCTACGAAGCCGAGGCGCTGGTGCGCACGCTGAAGGAGACGGTCAAGATCCCGATCCAGTTGCACACCCACTACACGGCGGGTCTTGCCTCCATGACCCTGATGAAGGCGATCGAGGCGGGGGTCGACGTGGTGGATACCGCGATCTCGCCGCTTGCGATGGGCACGTCCCAGCCGCCGACGGAGCCGCTGGTCGCCGCGCTCGCGGGAACTCCCTACGACACCGGGCTGGATCTTGAAAAGCTCGACGCCGTCAGCCGTCATTTCACCGGCATCCGCGAGAAGTTCCTCGCGTCGGGACAGATCGACCCGAAGGTCTTGAAGGTCGACGTCAACGCCCTGCGTTACCAGGTGCCGGGTGGGATGCTCTCGAACCTCGTTTCCCAGCTGAAAATGGCGGGCAAATCCGACCGTCTGAACGACGTTTTGGCGGAGGTGCCGCGCGTCCGCGCCGACGCCGGGTATCCCCCGCTCGTCACCCCGACCTCGCAGATCGTCGGTACGCAGGCGGTCAACAACGTCCTGTTCTCCGACGGAGGCAGATACTCCCGTACGACCAAGGAATTCCGGGGGCTGCTCCGCGGCGAGTACGGCAAATGCCCCGGCAAGATCGACCCGAAATTCCGCAAAGAGATCATCGGCGACGCCGAACCCATCGAGTGCCGTCCCGCTGACCTGATCCCCGCGGAGCTTGAAGAACTCAAAAAGAAGGTCTCGCCTTGGGCGGAGCAGGAGGAGGACGTTCTCTCCTACGCTCTGTTCGAGCAGGTCGCCGTCAAGTTCTTCGAGTATCGGAAACAGCAGAAGTACGGGCTGGATTCCAATTCCGATCCCGAACTCGGGCTTCATTCGGTGTAAGACGCGCGCAGGCGAGCGCAGGGTCGTCGTTTGCGATCCGAAGGCTAAACATACGTCGAGAGGTCGCAAACGGCGAGAGGAAAACAAAAAACAAACAATTTGAAGAAACCCGTTCGCGATCTCCGCGGACGGGTTTCAACCTTAATTGCATTTTGCTATGCAAGGAAACGACACAAAGAAGAAAGCATCAACGGTTTTAATATCAAACCTTTTTGTTTTCCGTCCTGTGCCGCATCCGCGCGTCACGGCGGCACTTGCTGGCGCAGTTGGTTTATTTAGTGACACATTACCGCCCGCACCGGAATCGGCGCGGGCGTCGTAGGTTACGGGGTAAAGGGATCGGAGGCGGCGGGAAGGCGGGTCAGGACGAGGATCGCGTCGTCATCACGGAACACCTCGCGGTAGCCGTTTGATTTCAGCCGATTGATCTGGCTCTCCTGTCTGTCGTCCGAGCCGTAGCGGAGATCGAAAACGTAATAGTCGCAATCGGTCTTGATCAACCCCGACGCGGTGTGGTAGTAGGTCTCGTAGAGTTCCGCGTGCTTCGAGAGGTGCGGGACGAGGAAGGTGGTCGCAGCGACCGAGGCGTCGTTCGGGATCTTCGCGAGCGTTTCGGTGATGGTATCGTGCCGATCCTTCCACGCCTTCATATGATCGGCGTTCGCCGGGATCATGGGCGCGACGAGCAGCGAGAACGCCACGACGCACGCGGCGGCGGAAAAGACGAGGGATCCCACGGTAAAGGAACGCGCGCGGGCGGAAAGATCCGAGAGATTCAGGGTCGCGGCGTAGAAGAGGAACGCGATGATGCCGAAACTGTACTGGAAGTTGATATTCGGCTGATAGACGTACATCGTCAGAAGGTTCAGGAGCAGCGGGGTCAGAAGGATCCAACGCGAAGGTTTGCGCGAAACGCACGGCAGTCCGCCGAGCGACAGGAGCAGAGCGCCAATATACTTGAACTTGCCCGCGTCGCGCGCCGACGACGAAAAGATCTGCGTCAGAACGTAGCCCGGCTGGGTGAATACGGTCACGACCACGCCGAGAAGCCCCGATTCCCCGCTCGGGAGCAGATTGGAGTAGCGCCAGCTCATCACGCCCTCTCCGTTCTGCTTCATCAGGTGCGAGACGAGAAGAAAATAGCCGAGAGAAAGGATCATCAGGGGGAGCGCCGTCTTCCAACGCTTTTCCCCGAAGAAGAGGAACACGGCATAGATCGCGAGGTAGACGAAGGCGTCCTCCTTCACCGACAGGGTGAGGAGCGCGAAGATATAGAACGGGATGGGACGGCGGCATTCGGAGAACCAGAAGGTCCAGAGCAAAAGCGGCAGCAGGAAGCAGTTCTCGTGAAAATCGTAGAAACAGCCCGTGCCGATCGCGGGATAGGCGGCGTAGGCGATCAAGAGCAGAACGAGCAACGGGTTCGAGAGCCCGCGGCGCCGCCCGATCAGCAGCAGCGGCACGACCCCGGAATAGAGGATCACCGCCTGCCCGATAGCGAGCGTGATCGGGGTACGGAACAGATAATAGAACGGCAGGAGCAGATAGAGGACGGGCGAGGTGTGGACCGAAAAATGCGAGAGCAGACCGTCGCGCTCGACCGTGGTGACGGGGGTCCCGGTCTTCGCCATATCGGCGTACATCTGACAGAAGATGCCGAAATCGAAGTTCGGAGCGGAGTAGCCGAGATAGCGCATCACGCCGATCGCGGCGACCATCCCGCCGAAAACGCAGGCGACCGCGCCCCCGAAGATCAGGACGAATGAGAAGGGAGCCCTCGGTTTATCCGCCGGTACGATCGGGTCTTCCCCATCCGATTCCCGGAACGCCGAAGCGACGTAGAGCAGGATCGGGATCAAAAAGACGATCACGGCGGCGAGAAATGCGATCTCGGAGACCGAACCCGGCAGATCGAGCGCCGTCAGAACCGAGAAGACGACATACTCGGAAAGCAAAAAGACCGAGAGGACGCGCCGCCCGTTCTTTGAGAGCGCGATCACCTCGGCGAATACGATCACGAAAAAGACCGTGACGGCGGCGTATACGGCGACGGTCAGGAACTTGCGCATATAGGTCTGCACCCCGGAGTGCAGAGTTTCGAGCCCCTCCCCGGACGCGATCGTGACGATCAGATAGACGAGATTCATAAAGAGCCAGCCGGAAAGCGCCGACGAAACGAGATCGCCGGCGTTATATCCGTATCTGAATGAACGGCTCTTTGTCTTCATGGCGTTTTACTTTTTGAGTTCCAGAGTACGCAGGTAGGCGGCGCGGACGGCGTTCATCGCGGCGGAGCGGAATCCGCCCTCCTCGAGCGCGCGCACGCCGGCGATGGTGGTCCCGCCGGGGCTGCAGACCGCGTCCTTGAGCTCGCCGGGATGACGCCCGGTCTCGAGCACCATTTTCGCGGAGCCCTCGAGCATCAGGGCGGCGAACTTCTGCGCGTCTGCGCGGGCAAGACCGCACTCGACCCCCGCGTCGGCAAGCGCCTCGACGAAGAGATAGGCGAACGCGGGACCGCAGCCCGAAACGGCGGAGGCGGCGTCGATCTTATCTTCGGCGATCGGAACAAGCGTCCCGGCTTTCGAAAAACCGGCAAGGAACGCCGAGAGATCGTCGTCCGAAACGAGGGCGTTTTTGGCGTAGAGGATCAGTCCGCGACCGACCGAACAGGGGGTGTTCGGCATAATGCGGATGACGGGTTTGCTCGGGATCGCGTTCTCGATCGCCGCAACCGACATCCCCGCCGCCATCGACACGAGAACGGTCGATTCGGCAAGGGTCGGACGGATCGCGGAAAGAACGC
>JAGCYR010000044.1 GCA_017960705.1 Clostridia bacterium
GGACAAGTACGGCATCGCTCCCGATTTCTACACGACGAAGGATCTGCACGTTCACTTCCCTGAGGGCGCCGTTCCGAAGGACGGTCCCTCCGCCGGCGTCGCCATGACCTGTTCTCTGATCTCCGCGCTCTCGGGACGCGCCTGCCGCCGCGACGTCGCCATGACCGGCGAGATCACCCTGCACGGCAAGGTGCTTCCGATCGGGGGGCTGCGCGAAAAGAGTTTCGCCGCCTTCAAGAGCGGGATCAAAACCGTTCTGATCCCGAAAGAGAATCTGAAAGACCTGCGCGACGTTGACGACGCCGTCAAAGAGGCGATCACCTTCGTTCCCTGCGAGACGGTCGCGGACGCGCTGGCGCTCGCGCTCGTACCTTCGCAGGAACAGTCGCAGACTCAGAAACCCGGCTTCCCCACTCCCCGCATCATCCCCGATCTAAAGATGCCGCTCACCGAACAGGCGGGCGTCTGAACCGACTGAATCAACGAGAAAGGAGGGACGAGCCATGTTGTTCGATCCGTCACGCGCAACCCTTCGGATCACTGCGGGTCTTCCCTCCCAATTCCCGCGCGATCCCATGCCGCAGATCGCCTTTTCGGGGCGATCGAACGTGGGGAAAAGTTCGCTGATCAACACCCTGCTCGGCAGGAACTCTCTCGCTCGCGTTTCGTCCACGCCCGGAAAAACCATTACCGTCAATTTCTACGAGATCGACCGCAAACTCTTCTTCGTCGATCTTCCCGGATACGGCTACGCCAACCGGTCGAAGGAATCGCAGCGCGTCTGGCAATCTCTGACCGACGGGTATTTTACAAGGAACCCCAACGGAGATCTGCTCAAGCTCGTTTTGCAGCTCGTCGACTCCCGCATCGGGGCGACGAACGACGATCTGACCATGATCGAATGGATGAAGTCCTCCGGCATGCCGTTTCTGATCGTCGCGACCAAGACGGACAAGCTCAATAAAACCGAACGCGCCGAGTCGGAAAAGAACCTGCTCGCGCTCGCCGAATCAGCCGGCGCACCCGCCCCCGTCTTTTTCTCCTCAAAAACCAAAGAAGGAAGAGACGAACTGCTTGGGCGGATCGCGGCAGCACTCAGCTGACTTCAAAGGAGTACCGCTTTGAACGGGTATCTTGTCGATCTGCTCTTATCTCTCCCCGCCGTCCTGCTCTCCCTGACCCTTCACGAATGCGCCCACGGATGGGTCGCGTACCGGCTCGGAGACCCCACGGCGAAGGATCTCGGACGGCTGACCCTCAACCCGATCCGTCATATTGACCCGATCGGCGCGATCTCGCTCCTCCTCTTCCGGATCGGATGGGCGAAGCCCGTTCCGATCAACCCGCGCAATTTCAAGCGCCCGAGAGCCGGTATGGCGCTGACCGCCGCCGCGGGTCCGATCACGAACTTTCTGATTGCGTTCGTATCGACTTTTTTCCTTTTGCTTTCCTACAACGGCGGCGAGAAGATCCCCGTTACCTCCGCCGTGACTTCGTTTCTCGCGCTGTTCCTGTATTATCTCTTCC
This sequence comes from Clostridia bacterium, assembly GCA_017960705.1. Taxonomy (GTDB): domain Bacteria; phylum Bacillota; class Clostridia; order Oscillospirales; family CAG-272; genus UBA1740. Next base: position 1,528 of record JAGCYR010000044.1, read on the forward strand.
GCTTTTTCTATCTCTTGCAGGTGATGAATATCGCTCTGGCGCTTTTCAACCTCTTGCCCCTGCCGCCGCTCGACGGCTCACGCCTCTTAACGCTGATCCTTCCGCGCCGCGCGGCGTTCTGGGTCGTCCGGCACGAAAGACAGATCCTGATCTTCGTTCTGATCTGGATGATCGGCGGATCGTACCTTGCCGATTACCTGCTCGGGATCCCCGCCGTCGCAGCAAGCCCGTTACTGTCTGCGCTCGTTTCGATCCTGTCACTGACCGGATGGATCGGAAACGCGGCGAAGTCGATCTCCGCGTGGCTGATCAGTCTTTTCATAAAACTGCCCTTCCTTGCCTGATCCCATCCGAAAGGAATGCTTCTTATGAGTGAACCGACCTATAAACTCGAACAGTTCGAGGGTCCCCTCGACCTGCTTCTTTCACTCTGTCAGAAGAACAAGGTCGATATCACCGACATCCCGATCGCATTGATCTGCCGCCAGTACCTCGACTACCTCGACGAAGCCCGCCAAATGGATATGGACGTCGCGGGCGAGTTTATCGTGATGGCGGCGGAACTGATGGCGATCAAAGCGAAGATGCTTCTCCCGCGCGACAAAGAGAACCAGGAGGACCCGCGCAAGGAGCTTGCCGACGCGCTTCTCCTGCTCCAGCAGGCGAAGGAAGCCGCCGAGGAACTCAAACCCCTGTACGAAGAGTACTCCGGCAGAATGGTAAAGGACAACGACGAGGTCCCGCCCGAAAAGGGATTCCCGCTCGGTCTCGACACCTCTCTTCTGACAAAAGCGCTGAACGTCCTGCTTGCGCGGTTCAAATCGTCCGAGCAGCCCCCGCAGGCGGTGTTCGATCCGCTGATCCGGCGGCGCACGGTCTCGGTTGAAGAAAAGATCGACGAGATCCTTGATATCCTCGATATCCAGGAGACCGCCTCGCTCTTCTTCCTTCTGAAAGACGCGAAGACCCGCTCGGAACTTCTGGCAAGATTCATAGGCATACTGGAACTGGTGAAGCTTCAGCGCATCGTCATCACCGAGGACAATACGGGCGTCGAACCAGACGAGAGCGACGAGGTGTTCCTGGAACCCGATACCGGCGGAATTCGCATCCGGTTCAGGATCAATCCCGATTATCAACCGTCAAGCGACGGATACGAGAGTGAATACGAACATGAAGAAGAACAAGACTCCCCCGGCTCCTGAACAGGAGAAGATGGAGCTGCCGGGTCTCGGGGAAAACGAAAACGAGCTTCCCCGTCAGAAGCCCGAGAACCGACCGCTTGAAGAGCCGAGCAGCTACGAAGAGGCGATCGAGGCGATCCTCTTCGCCGCGGGGCATCCCGTCTCCTACGAGGCGCTGGCAAAGACCTTTGATCTGACGGCGCCCATCATCCGCTCAACGGTCAAGGAATACGCCGAGAAATACAATCACTCGAAGGTTCCGCGCGGCGTGATCCTGCTTGCGCTCGACGAAGAGTGTCAGCTCTGTACCAAGGCGGAATACCTCGCCTACATCCGGTACGCCCTCGGCATCCGGCGGAACGGCACGCTGTCGGCTTCCACCCTCGAAACGCTGGCGATCGTCGCCTACCATCAGCCCGTGACCCGCGCGTATATAGACGCGGTGCGCGGCGTCGACAGTTCCTACGCGGTCTCGTCGCTCGTCGAACGAGGGCTGATCGAGGCGAAGGGACGGCTCGACGCGCCGGGGCGTCCGGTGCTCTTCGGTACGACGTCCAATTTTCTGCGCTGTTTCGGGCTTGATTCGATCGACCAGCTGCCCGATCTTCCGAACGAGGAGATCGCGACGGTGTTCCAGACGGTCCAGGATCGGCTGGACGCGGAGGAGATCGATCCCAACCAGCTGACCATCGAGGACGCCGAGGCAAGAGCCGCGTTTGAAGTTGCCGAACCCAAACAGGAACCCGAAGAACCCGTGGAGGGCGAGGAACCGGAGATCACAGACGACGGGCTCCCCTTTGCGGAGGCGGAGACCGTGACCGATACCAAACCCGACGACGATATCCCCGAAGCGACGGCGGAACTGATCCTCGGACCCGAAATCTGACAAAGCGACAGAAAGGAGACGAACCGATGAGCGCAGGCTATATCGTTCTGACCGTTTTCGGTTCTCTCCTTCTCCTGATCCTCCTGATCCTGTTCTCTCACGTCCGGCTGCGCGTCTTTTTCAACGAGAAAGGCTCGGGCTTCCGTCTCTCTTGGTTCTTCATCCGCAAAAAGATGAAGATCGAGGACGCGACCCGACTGATCGAAGGGCATACGAAAGAGGAAAAGACCGAAGACGACAAAGAAAAGGAGATCGAGCCGACGGAAGAATCGACCGAAAAGAAGGTCCCGATCGTTTGGCAGATCGAACGCATCACACGGCTGATCCAACGGATTGCAGACCGCCTTCCCGGTACGCTCACGCTTCGCACGAGACGGATCGTCGTGACGATCTCGACCGACGACGCGGCGAAGACCGCCCTGCTCTACGGCGCAGTCAGCGCGGCGATGTCGGGGCTGATCGAGTTCGTCGACCGTTCGGTCGCCCGCGTCAAATGTCGCGGAAGAGACGACGTGGAGGTCAAAGCCGACTTCGTCGGAGGGAAAACCAAAGCCGACTTAGATCTCGTCCTCTCCGCACAGGTCATCGGCGCGCTCCGCATCCTCTTCGTCTTTCTGACGTCGGGGAACGGCAAGAAAAAAGGAAAACACAAAAAGAAAAAGCCGAAAAACAACGGCGCAATAGCAAAGGAATAATTATCCCGAAAGGAAAACGATACTATGGAAATGAAGGAAAACTCGAATCTGTCCGAAATGATCGGCAACTCTCTCAAGAGTCTGAAAGAGATTTCGGATTCGGAGACCATCATCGGCTCGCCGATCACGACGGCGTCGGGCGTTACCGTGATCCCCGTCTCGAAGCTCTCGATGGGTTTCGTCGGCGGCGGACTGGATTACAGTAAAAAACTGAAATCCAAGCCCGATCTGAAAGAGTATTCGATGAACGAGCCCAACTTTGGCGGAGGAGGTGGGACCGGCGTTTCGCTTATGCCGGTGGCGTTCCTCGTGATCTCCCCCGAGGGGAACGTGTCGGTCCAGCCGATCACGAACGAGAAAAACGACGCTCTCACGGCTCTGCTCGAACAGGCTCCCGCTTTCTTTGAGAAGATCAAAAACACGTTTGCTTCCAAGAAGAAAAAGAAAGACGAAGCCGCGGCGGAAACCGTGGAAGAAGAAACCGTAGGCGAAAACGAATGACCTGATCTTCGGTCGGGGACAATACCCGTAAACCCCGTCCGAAGGAGGTCGACGTCCTTGCGCAAAAGATCCGTTTTCGCCGCCCTTTTGGCGTGCGCACTTTTCCTGTGTCCGTTCCCCTCCGTTAAAGCCGAAGCGAATCGGGATATCCAAGTATCCGCCGCATCCGCGATCCTGTATCATCCGGCGTCGGGATCGTTCCTCTACGAGAAGAACGCAGACCAGCGGCGCGGGATCGCCAGCACGACCAAGATCGTCACAGCCCTGACCGTCCTCAACGTTGAAGAGGATCTTGACAGGACCGTAAGAATCCCGCAGGAAGCGTGCGGCGTCGAGGGATCCTCCCTGTATCTCAAAGCGGGAGAAACGATAACGGTGCGGGAACTGCTCTACGGGCTTCTGCTCGCGAGCGCAAACGACGCCGCCGCCGCTCTTGCGATCCTTTCTTCGGGTACGGTCGAACGTTTCGCCGAACGGATGAACGAAAACGCACGCGAATTCGGTCTTTCCGACTCGCATTTTGCAAATCCACACGGACTTGACGCCGAGCAGCACTATTCCACGGCAAGAGACCTTGCGAAGATCACGGCGGCGGCGCTGGAGAACGAAGTATTCCGCGAGATCGTCTCGACCAAACGCTTCGTGATCGGGAACCAAAACGGTACGCCCCGGTACCTCTGCAATCACAACAAGATGCTGGAGCGGTTCCCGGGATGCGTCGGCGTAAAGACCGGATTTACCAAGAAATGCGGCAGGTGCCTCGTTTCAGCCGCCGAGCGCGAAGGAGAGCTGCTGATCGCCGTGACGCTGAACGCTCCGAACGACTGGAACGACCTCGACTCTCTTCTGGAATACGGCTTCTCACAGCTTGAAAAACGAACGCTCCTGCAAGAGGGCGAATATACGATCGAACTTCCCGTCGTGAACGGGAAAGCAGATACCGTGCGTGTGACCAACGCCGAAACCGTTGAGCTTGCTATCCCGAAGGGGTATCCTATCCCGGAACGCAGAGTCAAGCTTCCCCACTTTCTCGCGGCTCCCATAAACAAAGGCGAGATCGTCGGCTACGTCGAATACGTTCTGAACGGAAAGAGTGTCGGTTCCTCTCCTTTGGTCGCAGTAAACGCCGTCGGGGAGATCAAATACAAAAAGGGA
>JAGCYR010000045.1 GCA_017960705.1 Clostridia bacterium
GACAACTCGATCGACGAAGCGATGGCAGCCGGCGGCGCCCGTCAGGGCGGCGGCGGAGGCGCAGGCGGGGAAGGGACCGGCGACGGCACGGGCGAGGGCGCGGGCGCCGTTTCGACCAACCGTTTCTTCCGGCTTTCCGCCGTCGACGAGAAGTACCGCTTCTACGTCGAACCCGAATACAACCGTTCGATGTCGCTCTCCGAGATCTGCGACGACTTCCGCAACTTCGCGTGCAGCAAGATGCACCTGTACTACGAGATCCGCACCATCCGGCTGATGTTCGCGGGACTTGCCTCGACCAAGATGATCCTTCTGCAGGGTATTTCCGGTACCGGCAAGACCTCGCTGCCGTACTCGATGGGTAAGTACTTCAAGAACGACGCCACCATCGCCTCGGTCCAGCCGTCCTGGCGTGACCGCACCGAGCTTTTCGGCTACTTCAACGAATTCACCAAGAAATTCAACGAGACCGAGTTCCTGCGCCGTATCTACGAGGCGGGCTACAACGACGATATCAACGTCATCGTCCTCGACGAGATGAACATCGCCCGCGTCGAGTACTACTTCGCGGAAATGCTCTCGGTGCTCGAAATGCCCGACCCGAACGAATGGAAACTCGAACTGGTCCCGGCGTCCTGGCCCGACGACCCGATCCACTTGAAGGACGGCAAACTGCAGATCCCGCAGAACGTCTGGTACGTCGGAACGGCGAACAACGACGACTCGACCTTCGCCGTCTCTGATAAGGTGTACGACCGTGCGCTGGTCATCAACCTCGACAGCAAGGGCGTGCCGTTCGAGGCGCCCGAAACCGAGGCGAAGCGCATCTCCTACAAGTATATCGAGAGTCTGTATCAGAAGTCGTTCAAGGATCACCCGGTCAGCCAGAAGGTGCTGGACGATATCGCGAAGCTCGACCTTTACGTCATCGAGCATTTCCGCGTGGCGTTCGGTAACCGTATCATGAAGCAGATGCTTCTGTTCGTTCCCGCCTACGTCGCCTGCGGCGGCACCGAACTCGACGGGATCGATTACGTCCTCGCGACCAAGGTCTTCCGTAAGTTCGAGGGGCTCAACCTTTCGCTGATCCGCGACGAGATCCGGGGGCTTATCGCGTACCTAGACGCCGTGTTCGGACGCGGACAGATGAAGGAGTGCATCGCCTACCTCGAACGTCTGCAAAAGATGTTCTGAAATCCGAAAAATACCCGATAAAAGGCGGCAAAACCGCCGGAAAGGAGCGTTATGGACGAAGAGCGGAAATTGCGCGGAACGTCGGATGACGCTCCTTCTGTTTCGGATATCGATTCGATATCGGAGGCGCACGAGGAGAGCTATATTCCCCCGCGCTACACTTTCGTCGCAGAAAAAGAGGACCCGACCACCCGCGATAAGTACGGGATGGTCTACGACGGGATGAATCAACTCTCGGCGGACATCCGCCGCGACGTTGACGTTTTCGCCTCGGTCGAGGATATGATCCGGCGCGGATCGGGCGAGATCTCGATGAAGCGCCAGATGATGCGCAAGACCCTGGACGCCACCTGGATCAAGGTCATCGAGGACTGCATCATCCCGCTCGACAACGTCATCCGCAAACCCCGCCGATTCATTGAGGAAAACGAGGCGGTTTTGCCGATCGAACTGTCGCGCAACATCACCAGCCGCTCGATGCGGCACCTTGCCCAGCACACCGACTATATCAGTAAGATCGAGGGCGACACCATCACGCCGTCCAAGATTTTGAACGTCTTCCGCGACGAGACGGTGCAGACCTACGAGAACCGCTTCGTCAACACGCTGATCAACCGGCTCTATATCTTCGTTTCGCGCCGCTACGACGCGATCCGCGAGAACGGGCGCGCCTCGGCGACCTCGGTCCTCTCCTACGAGACCAAGTTCGAAACGGCGTCGGTCAGAGGGAAGATCAGTCTGAATATGGAGATCGCCGCCTCCTCCGAGGTCGAAGGGGCGAAGAAGGATTCGCACGAGGAATCCGAACTCTGGGAGCGGCTGGAACACTTGAAACAGGTCGTTTCCGCCTACGCGACGTCGCCTTTCGTGCAGATGATGGGGAAGAACTACGTCCGACCCCCGATCATGCACACCAACGCGATCAACAAGAACCGCGACCTCAGGCAGTGCGTCGCGCTCTGGGAGTTTATCGAGAGCTACGAGGGCGCCGGCTACGAACTGTCGGTCAAGGACACCGCCGAAAAGATGGACGACGCCTACCTCGACGAGATGCTTTCCGCGCTCGCCGTGCAGTACTGCGTTTTCCGGTACAATATGTCGGCGGAGATCACCGACGAAATGATCCTCTCCGAGACCGCGGACGGCGAGCCCTTCGTGCCCAAATTCCTCGATAATCTGGAGGAATACGAATCCGACGATTTCAACGTCCACGATACTTCCTACAAGAAGTATATGGCGATCAATCAGCTGAACTCCAAGCGCAAGCTGACCGTCGGCGAATGGCGGATCCGCCGCGCGATCGACGTAGCGCTCAAAGCCGACCGTATTCTTGAACTGAAACGCATTTCCGACGAGCTCGAACGCCGCCGCCGTGAGGAAGAGGAACTCGCCCGCGCCAAGATGGAGCAGGAGGAGACCGCGCGGCTCGAACGCGAAGCCGAGGAAGCCCGCGTAAGACAGCAGAAAGAGGCGGAAGCCGAGGCGATCGAGGAAATGAACGCCAAATCCGAACAGGAGGAGGCGCTCCGCGAGACCGCCTTGTCCGAAGCCGAAGCCGCGGAGAGCGAAGCCGCGCGCGAAAAGGAGATCGAGGAGTCCGAAGAGGAAAAGTACGCAAGGCAGCTTGAAGAGGAACGGCGCCGCGCCGAAGAGGTCGACCGCCGCCGTCTCGAAGCCGAGAACGATCGGGGAGATCAGACGGTCACCGAACTCACCGCCTCCGAGATCCTCGCCCTGCGCGACGAGGACGCCGAACAGGAAAAGATCGAAGAAGAACGCGACCGCCGCGAGGCGATCGAGAGAGAAAAACGCGAAGCCGAGGAAGCGGCTGCCCGCGAAGCGTATCTTGCCGAAAAGGCGAAAGAAGAGGGCTATCGCGAGGAGACCGACCTTGCCGACCGCGAGCTGACCGAGAAAGAACTCGAAGAAGCCGCGCTGCTTCGCGAAAAGGAAGAGGAAGAGGCGCGGCAAAAGGAAGAAGAAGCCCGTCTGCAGCGTGAAAAAGAGGAGGAGGATCGCCTCGCCCGCGAGGAAGCCGAACGGCTTGCCCGTGAGATGGAGGAGGACGAAGCCGCCCGCTTTATCCGCGAGGATGAGGAAGAGGCGCTCCGCCGTCAGCGCGAGCAGGAGGAACGCGAACTCGAACTCCGCCTCCGCGAGGAAGAGGAATCCCGTTACACCGACGAGGAGACCCACGCTCCCGAGCAGGAGGAAGAGCCCGAAACCCCCGCCGCACCCGAAGAAACGCCGACCGCACCCGAACCGGAGGAACCCCCGGTCGAATCGGAAGAACAACCCGAAGAAACGGTCGAAGAAACGGTCGAACAACCCGTTGACGAGACGCCGGAGCCCGAAGCAGAGGAAGAATCCGAAGCCGAGGAAGACGCCGCGCCTCAGCAGAAGAAACCGTCGGTGAAACCCGGTCGCAAGACCGGCGCGAACCCGAACACGCGAAAGAAGACCCGTATGCGCCCCGGCGCGAAGAAGACCGGGCAGAAGAAGGTCAAACCCGGCGCGAACGCGTCGCCGAGAAAGAAGAACCGTAAAAAATAACGACAAGAGAGGGGGAGACCGATGGAAAGACCGGAGGGAAAAACCGAAGGGAAACCGAAATGGACCCCCGGCAGGATCGCGTATCTGGTCCTGATCCTCCTGCTCGTAATTCTCGTTCTCTATCTTCTCGTCGCACGGATATCGGGAAAGGTCCCGTCTCTCTTCGGCTACTCGGTCGTGCGGATCGTCACCCCGTCGATGGATCCGAAGATCCCCGTGGGGTCGTTCGTCCTGATCAAAAAGGCGGCGCCCGAGGATATCGCACCCGGCGACATCATCACCTTCTACACCGACGACCCCGATCCCCTGATCGCGGGGAAGACCATTACCCACCGCGTTCTCGCGGTCTCGTGTGAGGACGGGAAATACGTCTTCACGACCAAGGGCGACAACCAGGCGACCAACCCCGACCCCGACGCATACCCCGCGAGGGGAGAAAAGCTCGTCGGACGGTACGTCTGCGGGATGCTCCCGGTCACGGCGATCGTCACGCTCTACCGCGAGCATCTGCCCATCGCGTTGCTCGTCACCATCCTGATCCCGACGATCATTATGATCCAGGGGACCGTCAAGAAAAAGATCCAGCTGGCGCCCGCCGAGCGCGAGGAACGCATCCGGCAGCAGGTGGAAGCGGAACTCGCCCGCCTGAAAAACGAACAGAACGGCAACGTCGCCCCGCAGGACGACCCGAAACCGCAGGACAGACAGTAAGAAAGGACAGACCTCTATGTTTGAGAAATTCAAGATCAGAAAGCAGATCAGGGTCATCCGTCAGCGGATCGCGTTCCTTGAGCAGAAACGCGCGAGGAGCCAGGCGGCGCTCGTCGACGCCATCCTGAAAAAGGTGGATCCGAACGACGAAGACGTGGAATATTTCAACCAGTTCACCGGCGAGATCGAGCGTCTCCGGTCCGAGATGCACGAGCTTGAAGCAGAGCTTTCGGGAGATAAAGAGAACAGGTAAGTATGAAGAACCAGAAGAATCAGAAGATCAAAAAGATCCTCTATACGGCGGCCCTGATCGGGACGGCGATTCTTCTCTTTGTCTCCGTGGTCTATTTCCTTTCGGTCATTATCCATTTCCGCGCCGACCTGCGGGAGACGACCGAGTCGCTTTCGCAGCAGATGGCGGAGGACGCCGCCGCCGATATCAATATCGTGTTGCAGGCGGAGCTTGCCCGCGTCGAGGCGATGGCGGAGGAGATTAGGTTCGCCGGACCGTTCTGGAACGACACCGCGAAGGACAAGGTCGAGCGCCAGCTTCGTGAATACCGAGAGAACCGCGAGCACCAGGCGTACATCGCGTCCGACATCCGCTATTACCGGGACGGGACCGAATACGACAGCTACGGGGTCGTTATCCCCTCAACCGATAACAAGAGCAAATCCATTACGAACAGTATGCTGTCCGACACTCCCGTTTTCTCGGGGATCTTCGAGGGAAACTACGGTCACGGTATTGTCCGTTCGTTCGTCCTCTGGTATCCCTTCTCGGACGAGGACGACGCGTGCATCGACGGGTTTTTGATCTACTACCTCTCGGACACCTTCTTCGCCTCGACCTCCTTCTACCGCGAGAACGTCACGACCGACGAGGAGGAAGCAGAACCGCAACAGACCGAGGAGAAGAAACAGGCGTTTACCAACAGCGCCGCGTTCTCCTGCCTGATCTCGCGTCACGAATCCGACTGGAACACCTGGGTCATCGACCTGATCGGAAGAAACTCAACCAACGAGCTCGATTTCTCCTCGCCTGACCAGATCTTCGTGAAGCTCGCGAACCTGACCCACGGTGCGGCGGGCGTCAAGTATCTGCAGAGCGGTCTCGATCTGAAAGAAACGCGGGTCACGACCGTCTCGATCTCCGCGACCAACTACGCGATCGCGGTTTCTCCCGTCCCTCTGACGGGGGGAGAGACGATGATCGTCGAGATCTACGATCCCGCGGTCATCTACCGTACGAGTTACAGCTTTATGGGTCAGATGGAGGGGGCGCTGATCTTCCTCGGCGTCATCTTCGTCACCATCCTGATCTACCTGAACTATCAGCGGACGCACCTCCGCGACAAGAAGGAGTTGGAGGAGCAGATCGACTCGGTCTCC
>JAGCYR010000046.1 GCA_017960705.1 Clostridia bacterium
ACGGGAGCCGGAACGGAACCTGCGTTAATTGCGGCAAGTACGTCGATCAGACGACGGTTTTCTCTCCGACGGTCCTGGTCCTGACCGACAAGACCGCGGGCACGTTCGAATCCGATCGGATCCCGATCCTCGCATCTGCGAAGGGACGGCACTTCTACCCGACGGCAAGCGACCCGCAGGGCAACGACCTCTATATCGAGTATTCGGTCTTCTTGAACCGGACGATGCAGAATCTCGATAACGAGAAAAACCCCTACGTGACGGCGCGCATCAATTCCGAGTCGATCCTTTACTGGTCGCCCGTCGCCGACGTTTCGGACGCCTGGTGCAAGTACGCAGGCGGATTTGAGGCAACGGGGGATAACTTCTCTATCCCCGTTTCGGACAGCGAAGTGAAGACGCCCGCGAATATGGTGAAAGAGGGCGGCGGTTACGCCGACTATCCGAATATCGGCGGGACCGATCCGAACGTCGTTCCGAGGTACGGCTGGCATCGGATCGGCGTCCGGATCCACGAGGAAGTGGCGAACGCGTCGACCTTGAAAAAAGACACGACGGCAGGCAAGACCCGGGCGACCTACGTCGTGACCGAGACCGTCTATTTCGACGGCGTCGCGGCGTACAAGCTCAAGACCTCGACGAGCAAGAATGGCATGAAGACCTCGGCGAACCTTCTCTATACCGCCGAGTCAGACGGCAAGGGCGGGATCGTCTATACCGATATCGCCCCCGAGAGTTACGTCGTTCCGTTCCGGATGAACAGCACGACCGCCAAGAGCGGCAAAACGGCGTACGTCGCGATCGCGGACGTCTTCGTCAGCTGCGGCAAGGACTTCGTCCAAAAGGTCGAAAAGCTCACGACTCCCGTATCCTCGACGCTGTACGTTCCCGCGACGGGGATGGAACTCGCCGCGCCGGTCTACTACCGTTTCAAAGCAGATTAAAAACAAAAATCAAAATGCCCGCGCGTTTGCGCGGGTATTTTTTATAGGAAGAGGGGTCGTATCTGTTTCCCGGCGAGCGCGGCGGAAACGCAGTCGGAAAGAAGCGTGAAGTCCGCGACCAAAGAGTGGGGCTTGTGTTCGGGATCGTCCTGCTTCATCGGGACGAAATACACGCCCTTGCGGGTGATCAGCCGGGCGACGTTCGAGAGGTTCGCCGACAGTGAATCGTTCGACGCGAGCGCGATGAGCAGCGGTCTGTCCTGCCTCTGATGCGCCTTCGCCGCCATCGTGATCGCGGTGTCGGTGATCCCGAGCGCGATCTTGGCGAGCGTGTTGCCGGTGCAGGGCGCGAGGATCAGAAGTTCCAGGGGGCGCTTCGGTCCGAGGGGCTCGGCCCCGACCACCGTATGCACGATCTCTTTTCCCGTCGCCGCCTCCACCCGCGCCCGCAGATCCTCCGCCCGTCCGAAGCGCGTGTCGGTCGAATAGACCGCGTCGCTCATCAGGGGGAGGACCTCGCGCCCGTCAAGGATCAGGCGTTCCATTTCGTCAAATCCCCGGGAGAGGGTGCAGAACGAGCCGCAAAAACCGTAGCCGATCATTTTTTCTATCCTTTCGCCTTGACAGCCGATTTATCGTTTTCCGTTTTCGTCCGGGAACAGTTCGCGGAGCAAACCGTATACCGTTTCTCCGAGGGCGATCCCCGCGCTTTCGGGGAAGACCCTGCCCGGCAGACCGTTTTCCCTCCGGAAGTTCACGCCGCCGTCGGGGAGCGGGAGGGGCAGATTGCCGTCGCCCGACGCCAGTTCAAGCACGAGCGAGCCCGCCGGCAGATCCCCGAGCGCCTCACGAGAGAGCAGACGGGCGGGGACCGTGTTGACCAGCGTGCGGAATCCCCGGAGCGCCCCCGGCTCGGCAAGCGTTTTCGTATCGGACGCCTTCGCCCCGATCAGGGTCGCCATCACGCGCTCCCGCGGATCGCGCGCGAACACCGTGACGGGACAGCCGAGCGAGAGCAGCCCGCGGCAGAGGAACTTTCCGATCCTGCCGAAGCCGAGGATCGCCGTCGGGTTTTCCCGCGGGGCGGCGGGGGAGTCCGAGAGCAGGATGCCGAGCGCCGCCTCCGCCGTAAGAGACGCGTTTTTCAGAACGAACGCCTCGACGTTCATATAGTCCCGGACCGCGATCCCCGCCCGCCGCGCAGCCGACGTGAAACTGCCCGAGAGGTTGCCCCCGACGATCGCCCGCGGCGCTCCCGCGAGCAGATCGGCGAGCCGAACGGAGGGATACCCCGTCACCGTCGCGCCGTCCCGTGACGCGGGGAGAGGGAGCAGAAGGACGGGGGAGAGGTCGGCTTCGGGCGCGTAAAACGCCGTTTGAAAATCGTATTCCGACAGCGTCCGCGCGGCGTAGCCGAAGCGTTTGTCAAGCCCGAAAACCGTGATCTCCATAGCCGATCTCCCCCCATGTCAGGATATGCGCGAAGCGAAAAAAACGTTTTTCCAAAAAAAGCGGCGGAGGGGGTGACAAATCGCCCTTCATCTGCTATAATAATCTCTTGAAGAATTCATTTTTGCGAAAGGACTTGACAAAAATGGCAAAAGTAATTACTTTCGGCGAGATCATGCTGCGTCTTGCCCCCGACGGATATCTGCGGTTCGTGCAGGTCGATCACCTTGAGGCGCTGCTCGGCGGCGGCGAGGCGAACGTCTCGGTCTCTCTTGCGAACTACGGCGTCGACAGCGTCTACGTCACCAAACTGCCGAAGCACGAGATCGGTCAGCTGGCGATCAACTCCCTGCGCCGTTTCGGGGTCGACACGTCGAAGATCGTGCGCGGCGGCGACCGCATCGGCATCTACTTCGTCGAGAAGGGCGCGAGCCAGCGTCCGTCGAAGGTCATCTACGACCGCGCCGGTTCCTCGATCGCGACGGCGTCCGCCTCCGACTTCGACTGGGACGACATTTTCGACGGAGCCGACTGGTTCCACTTCACCGGCATCACTCCGGCGCTGAATCCCTCGGTCGCCGCGATCACGCTCGAGGCGTGCAAAGCCGCGAAGGCGAAGGGGCTGACGGTCTCCTGCGACCTCAACTACCGCAAGAAGCTCTGGACCAGAGACGAGGCGCGCGCCACCATGACCAAACTGATGGATTACGTCGACGTCTGCATCTCGAACGAAGAGGACGCGCACGACGTCTTCGGCATCGACGCGGAGAACACCGACATCGACAGCGGCAAGCTCAACCACGAGGGCTACAAGAGCGTGGCGCGCCAACTCGCCGACAAGTTCGGGTTCAAGAAGGTCGCGATCACCCTCCGTTCCTCGATCTCGGCGAACGACAACGACTGGGCGGGTCTGCTCTACGACGGCAAGGACTACTGCTTCTCGAAGTCCTACCACATGCACATCGTCGACCGCGTCGGCGGCGGCGACAGCTTCGGCGGCGGTCTGATCTACGCGCTCCTGTCGGGCTACTCTACCCAGGACGCGATCGAGTTCGCGGTCGCGGCGTCGTGTCTCAAGCACTCGATCCAGGGCGACTACAATATGGTCACCGTGGACGAGGTGAAAGCCCTCGCGGGCGGCTCCGGCAGCGGCAGAGTTCAGAGATAATCCGAACCGCGATAAATGAATTGACGCCCCGACGGGATTCCCGTCGGGGCGTCGTGAATTGCGGGCAAGCCCGCATAAATTGACGGCTGCGCCTTTATGAATTGCCGCGCACACCGAGTTCGGCGTGCGCGGCGTTGTTTCAGTTGACGAAGCCGATCTTGCGGCGGACTTTCGAGAGGGTCTTCCGGGCGTAGTAGGACGCCTGCTCCGCGCCGGATTTCATCACGGACTCGAGGTAGGCTTTGTCGCCCATCAGCCGATTGAACTCGTTCTGCACGGGCGCGAGCGCGTCCGCGGTGACTTCGCCCACGGCAAGTTTGAAGTCTCCGTAGCCCTTGCCGGAAAACTCGTTTTCGATCTCTGCAAACGACTTGCCCGAGAAGCAGGAATAGATGGTCATCAGATTCGATACGCCGGGCTTCTCCTCGGAGAAGCGGACCTCCGCGCCCGAATCGGTGACGGCGCGTTTGAACTTGCGCAGGATCTCGTCGCGGGGGTCGAGGATGCGCACGACGGCGTTGGGGTTGGGATCGGATTTCGACATTTTGAGGGTCGGCTCCTGCAGCGACATGATCTTCATGCCCGCGGCGGGGATATAGGGCTCCGGCACGGTGAAAGTGTCGCCGTAGACCTGGTTGAAGCGGTCGGCGATATTGCGGGCGAGCTCGAGGTGCTGCTTCTGGTCTGCGCCGATCGGCACCAGATCCGCCTGATAGAGCAGGATATCCGCCGCCATCAGGGTCGGATAGGTGAACAGCCCCGCGTTGATGTTGTCGGCGTGCTTCGCGCTCTTGTCCTTGAACTGCGTCATGCGGGAGAGTTCCCCGAACATCGTATAGCAGTCGAGGATCCAGCCGAGCTCTGCGTGCGCCGGCACGTGCGACTGCACGAACAGCACGTTCTTCTCGGGATCCAGCCCCGACGCGATATAGAGCGCCAGCGTCTCGTAAGTGCGGCGGCGCAGCTCCGCGGGGACCTGCCGGACGGTGATCGCGTGCAGGTCGACGACGCAGTAAAAGGGCTTGTATTCGTCCGAGAACGCGGAAAAATTCTTGATCGCCCCCAGATAGTTTCCGATGGTCAGGTTGCCCGAGGGCTGCACCCCGGATAAAACCGTTTTCAAGTCTCCGATCATATCACATCTCCAAAGTTACATCATTTCCCGCATCACATCCCCGAGGATCGAAACGCCCTGCG
The DNA here is from genome assembly GCA_017960705.1 of Clostridia bacterium. Classification (GTDB taxonomy): domain Bacteria; phylum Bacillota; class Clostridia; order Oscillospirales; family CAG-272; genus UBA1740. The sequence continues at coordinate 4,759 of JAGCYR010000046.1, forward strand.
CGAGCTGCTCGTCGGTCGGGGTCGCGTAGGTCACGCGGAAGGAGTGCGCGGTGTACTTTTGCGTGTCGGTGGCGAACGCCGTGCCCGGCACGACGGCGACCTTTTTCTCCATCGCGGCTTTCACGAAGGAGAAGAGATCGATCTTTTCGGGCAGGGTGCACCAGACGAAAAGTCCTCCCTCGGGGCGCGTGAAGCTGACCGCGGCGGGGAAGTTGAATTCCATCGCCCCCAGCATGATCTCGCACTTTCTGCGGTAGAGGTCGCGGATGGTCTTCACGTGCGCGTCGAAATCGCGCTCGGTCATAAAGCGGTGGCAGAGCATCTGGAACAGCAGGTTGGTATGCACGTCCTCGGTCTGCTTGCAAACCGTCATCTTCGCGATCACGGCTTTCGGCGCGACGGCGAACCCGACCCGCATCCCCGACGAGAGGATCTTCGAGAACGACGAGGCGTAGACCACGATCCCGCAATCGTCCATGCTCTTGATGGTCGGGATATCCTCGCCCGAGAAGCGGAGTTCCCCGTACGGGTTGTCCTCCAGGATCATCACGCCGTACTGCTTCGCCAGCCGGTAGATCTCTTTCCGTTTGGCAAGCGAGGTGCAGATCCCCGCCGGGTTCTGGAAGTTCGAGATCACGTAGATCAGGCGGGCGCGCGGCTCGCTTTTCAGTTTTTCTTCCAGCAGCGCGATATCCATCCCGTCGTGTCCGAGCGGAACGCCGACCACCTTTGCGCCGACGCCGCGGAAGGCGTTCAGGGCGCCGATGAAACTCGGATCTTCCGCGATCACCACGTCGCCCGGATCGCAGAACACGCGGCACGCGAGTTCCAGCGCCTGCTGACCGCCCGAGGTGATCAGCACGTCGTCGAATTCGCGCCCGACTTTGAAGCGTTCTTTCTGCCTTTTGGCGACCGCTTCGCGCAGGGGGGTATAGCCCTCGGTCGTCCCGTACTGCAGGGCGGCGGGGCCGTTCCGGTCGAGGATATCGGCGGTCAGCTGCCGGATATCGTCGAGCGGGAAGGACGCGGCGTTGGGGTTGCCGGCGGCGAACGCGATCACCGACGGGTCGCCCGCGTTCTTTAAGATCTCGCGGATCGCGGACGGAGCCAGATTTGCAAACGCCGAGGAAAAACGGTAGTCCATAGTTTTGCCTTTCTTTCGGGGTGCTATATATAGGTTATTATACCTTTCCTCTTTTCGGTTTGTCAAGAGAAAAGGAGAAATCCTCCCCTCCAAATCAAAAAACCTCCCGCTCGGGGAGGTTTTTTGGCGGGAGGAGATCAGCGGTATACGACGAAATAGGTTTCGCCGTCAAAACCGATCCCCTTGACGGTCGTTTTGTCGGACGGCTGGATCCGCCTACACGCCTCCGCGTAGTCGATCCCGTCGAGCCCGGTATATTTGCCGGTCGCGGGGTCTTTGTCGGAGACGCGGCGCTTGACCGTGCGGGCACCGTCGGCGGACAGGCGCAGGACTGTTTCCGCGATCAGCTTGTCGTTTTTGTAACACAGAAGCAGGATATACTCGTTCTCCCGCCCGTCCGCGTTCAGCAGCGGGACGATCAGCTGCCAGTCGCTGTCGTATATCCCCGCACTCTGGGTCAGATAGTTGCGGGTGGGATAGGAGGGGACGGTCGTCCATTCGTAGATCGGGAGCTTTTCGATCTCGCCCGCCCGGAAACTCCGCCAAGCGTCGAACGCCGCCCGACCGTCTTCAAGCGTGGAAAAGGGCTCCACCAGCCGGAATTCTGTCGGTTGGTTTTCGTAATACAGGATCCGATCGTCCCTCTCGTTCTTCCCGACGGGATAGATCGTCGACAGCCCCGGATCCTGATACACGACGCCGAGGATCTCAAAATCGGGATACGCAGAGAGGCAAGCACAGATCCTTTCAAAACAGGCGGCGTCGGCAAACGGCGTTCCGACGGTGTCCCCGAGCAGAGCAGAGAGTTCCCCCGTCACGTTCCCGTTTTGGTCGACCGAAACGGCGTGCGCCCCGATCAACTCGCCCTGTTTTTTGAAGAGGCACACGAAGAGCGAGGTTTTTTCAAGATAGGTCCCCAAAATCGGGAGCGACGAGACCTCGTCGGACGCGTCGCAGAGAGCGGAAAGCGTGGCGGTGGCTAGACCGTCGGCGGTATATCGTGCGATTGCCTCTTTTGCGACCGACGCCGGCGCCCGGTCGGTATAGAACTGCTCGATCCGCCCGTTTTCGACTTTCCCCTCGGCGTTGGCTTGGAGCGTGTAGGTCTGCCCTTCGGTCGCAGGCGCTGTGGATCCGTCCGCTGCCTTTGGCGCCGGACCGCACGACGCGAGCAAAAGAAGCCCCGTGGCGAGGAGCAAAACGAAAGAAACGGCGCACAGCTTCATAACGACCTCCCGTTGGATATCGGTTTCAACTAAATTATAGAAGATATCCCGGAATTCGTCAAGGTACGAAACGCACCCGCGGAAAAGCCGCTCCGGGGAGAGGAGACGCCCTTGCGCGGGCGCGCGTATTTTTTTAGGAAAAGGGAAGGAAACCCCTTTACTTTTCGGGGCGGCTGTGTTATAATGCTATCTGGATTAATTTGTGATCCTATTCAGATTGATAAATAAAAAACGGAGGAAGAAAAATGGCGATCGAAAGAAAAAAGATTTCCATGGACGGCAACACCGCCGCGGCGCACGTGTCGTATGCGTTCACCGAGGTCGCTGCCATCTACCCGATCACTCCTTCCAGCCCTATGGCAGAAGTGACCGACACCTGGAGCGCGACCGATAAGAACATTTTCGGCGGCCCCGCAAGAAACATCTTCGGAGAGAAAGTCAAGGTTATGGAGATGCAGTCGGAGGCGGGCGCCGCGGGCGCCGTGCACGGCTCGCTTGCCGCGGGCGCTCTGACCACCACCTACACCGCGTCCCAGGGACTTCGTCTGATGATCCCCAATCTGTACATGATCGCGGGCGAACTGCTGCCCTGCGTCATCCACGTTTCTGCCCGCTGCGTCGCCTCGCACGCGCTGAACATCTTCGGCGATCACTCCGACGTCTACGCCTGCCGTCAGACCGGGTTCGCGATGCTCGCGGAATCCAACCAGCAGGAGATCATGGACCTCGGCGCC
>JAGCYR010000047.1 GCA_017960705.1 Clostridia bacterium
CGAAGAGGTAGGCGAACGCCGGACCGCAGCCCGAAACGGCGGAGGCGGCGTCGATCTTATCCTCCGCGATCGGGACGAGGGTCCCGGCTTTCGAGACGCCCGCAAGGAACGCCGAGAGATCGTCGTCCGAAACGAGGGCGTTCTTTGCGTAGAGGATCAGTCCCCGCCCGACCGAACAAGGGGTGTTCGGCATAATGCGGATGACGGGTTTGCTCGGGATCGCGTTCTCGATCGCCGAAACCGAGATCCCCGCCGCCATCGACACGAGAACGGTCGATTCGGCAAGGGTCGGACGGATCGCGGAAAGAACGCCGGGCAAAACCTGCGGCTTTACCCCGAGGACGAGGAAACGGCAGGAAGCCGTGATCTTATCCAGCGGGAGCACCGCGGCGCCGTACTGCTTTTCAAACGCGGCGGTCTTCTTATCGTCGGTGTCGCAGACCGCGACCTTGCCCGCGGGGAGCGCCTTGCAGGCGGCGTTCGCGAGCGCGCCGCCCATATTGCCGACGCCGATAAAACCGAATTCGTATTGCATGGTTTTCTCCTTATCTCACCTGTCCGTTGCCGCGGATCAGGTATTTGTAGGTATTGAGTTCCGAAAGACCCATCGGACCTCTGGCGTGCATCTTCTGGGTCGAGATGCCAAGTTCGCAGCCCAGCCCGAACTCGCCCCCGTCGGTGAATCGCGTCGACGCGTTGTGGTAGACCGCCGCGCTGTCGACCTCGCGGAGGAACCGTTCGGCGTTTTCCGCGTTTTCGGTGACGATGGCTTCGCTGTGGTGGGTCGAATGCCTTGCGATATGGTCGATCGCTTCCCCGACGTTCGAGACGATCCCGACGGCGAGGATATAGTCGAGGAACTCGGTGTCGAAGATCGGTCCGTCGGCGGGCTTCATCCCAAGGATCTTCGCCGCCTTTTCGTCGGGACGGAACTCGACGGGAACAAGTCCGCGATCGGTCCGCTTTTTCGTCAGAAGGTCGAAGAGCGCGGGAAGGAACGCCGGCGCGACCTTCTCGTGGACCAGCAGCACTTCCTCGGCGTTGCAGACCGAGGGGCGCGAGGTCTTCGCGTTCTCGACGATTTTCAGCGCCTTGTCAAGGTCCGCCGCCTCGTCGACGTAGACGTGGCAGATCCCCGTTCCGGTCTCGATGCAGGGGACCAGCGCCTGCTCGACGCAGGTACGGATCAGCCCCGCTCCTCCGCGCGGGATCAGCAGATCGACCCGCCCGACCGCCTTCATCAGTTCGACCGAGCTTGCCCGATCGGTGTCTTCAATAACGGAGACGAGATCCTCGGGGAGCCCCGCCTTTTTGATCCCCCGCCGCAGCGCCTCGCAGACGGCGCGAGCCGAACGGGCGGCTTCTTTGCCGCAGCGCAGGACGGCGACGTTCCCGCTCTTCAGGGTCAGCGCCGCGACGTCGGAGGTGACGTTCGGACGGCTCTCGTAGATCGCGGCGATCACTCCAAAAGGTACCGAAACGCGCTCGATCAAAAGCCCGTTCGGTCTGGTGACGCTCGAAAGGACTCTCCCGACGGGATCGGGGAGAGCCGCGACGTCGCGCAGCCCTTTCGCCATTCCCGCGATCCGGGAGGGATTCAGTGAGAGACGGTCGATCATCACGTCGGGGACGGTCCCCCGCGCCGCTTCGACGTCCTCGGCGTTTGCTTTGAGGACGGTTTCCGCAGACGCCTCGAGTTCGTCCGCCATATTGAGCAGCGCACGGTTCTTCTCATCGGTCGAGAGCAGCGCCGCTTTCGCTTTTACCGCCTGTGCGGCGGAGAGTATCTCGTTTGTAGTCCGCATGGTTTACCTCGCAAGGAACACGGTCCCGACGTCCTTCCCTTCGAGGGCGTCGTAAACGCGGGAGGGATCCGAACCGAGCAGAATGGTCATCGGGATCCCGTGGGAGGTGACGATCTCCGCCGCCTCAAGTTTGGTCGCCATGCCTCCGCGACCTCTGTCGGTCCCCGCCCCGCCGACAAGCGAGCGGATCCGATCGTCGATCACGTCAACCCGATGGATCAGTTTCGCCGACGCGTCCTTGCGGGGGTCGCCCTCGTAGAGCCCCTCGACGTCCGAGAGGATGATCAGCTGATCGGCTTCGCAGAGGACGGCGACCAGAGCCGAGAGCGTGTCGTTATCGCCGAAGACCTTTTTCGCCGTCTCGATCTGCGCGTAGCTGACCGAGTCGTTTTCGTTGACGATCGGGATGATGCGGTTCTCGAGCAGCGCGGAGAAGGTGTTTTTCAGATTCTGCTTCTTCTCCTCGGTCAGAACGTCCTCGCCGGTCAAGAGGATCTGCGCCGTCAGGATGCCGTATTCCGAAAAGAACTTGTCGTAGAGGTGCATCAGCTCGCACTGTCCGACGGCTGCGCACGCCTGTTTCATCCGGATCTCTTTCGGACGCGCGGGCAGGCGCATTTTGGACACCCCCACCGAGATCGCGCCGGACGAAACGAGGATGACCTCGTCGCCCCCGTTCTCCACGGCGGAGAGCACCTGCGTCAGTTTGTCCATGATCCGAAGATCGACCGATCCGTTCTCGTTCGTCAGAGTCGACGTACCGACTTTAACGACGATCCTTCTTTTTCCGTTGTTCATAGCGTGTGACCGTCCTATGTGAATATACACATATCATAATATAAACGCGAGGAAAAGTCAAGAAAAAGATGTGCGGCGGACGGTTTTTTCCCTCTTTTTGTTGACAAAGCGGCGCACGGGCGGTACAATAGACGGGAAATCGACCCGAAACGAGGTAAAACAATGTCCGAGATCCTTGAGATCGTGATGATCCTTTCGTTTGGCGCGTCGTGGCCGCTGAACGTCCTGAAATCCTACCGCGCACGGACGACCAAAGGAAAAAGTCTGCCTTTTCTCGTCCTGATCTTCTGCGGCTATATCGCCGGGATCGCGTCGAAATTCCTGAACGAGACCTATATGAGCGAGTTCTCGTCGAAGTGGTACGTCCTGGTCTTCTACTTCATCAACCTGACGATGGTGGGGATCGATCTTCTGATCTACTGCCGCAACTACCGGCTGGACCGCCTTTCCGAAAAAGCCGAGTAAAACAAATAAAAATCAACACCGCCCCCGTTTCCGGAGGGCGGTGAATTTTTTGTATTTTGCCGTATTACCGATAGAGATCTGCGACGGCGGCGCAGCTCGGCTTGGTCTGCTCGTAAAGGTCGCGATAGATCTTGTAGGACTTCTCGTAGACCTTGACGGCTTCGGGGTTCGGGGTGAAGGTGCGGTATTCGGTGAGGAAAGCGTGGATGCCCTCCCACGACTTGAACGCGCCGACCGTCATCCCGGCGAGATACGCGACGCCGAGCGCGGAGCCCGGATGCGAGGGATAGGCGCGGACCTCCTGACCCAGCACGTCCGCGGCGATCTGGCACCAGAAGCGGCTGCGGGAGCCGCCGTTGGTCGCGATGATGCGCCTGGGCTCGTAGCCGAGCTCGCGGATCACGTCGATATGATGACGGAAGCCGTAGATGACCGCTTCAAGGCAGGCGCGGAAGATATGCGCCTTCGTGTGCGAGAGGGTCAGACCGAACATCAGCCCGCGCGCCTCGGGATCGAAGACCGGGGTCTTCTCACCGAGGAAATACGGCAGGATGATCAGCCCGTCGGAGGCGGGCGGAAGCTTCGACGCCTCGACGTCAAGTTCCTTCAGCGCTTCCCCGCCGTAGCAGTCGAGAAGGTCGCCGAGATACCACTTGACGAGCGAGCCCGACGCCGCCATACAGCCGTTGATGAGATAGCGGTCGGGAACGATGTGATAGTCGAAGAAGAGTTTTTCCGAGGTCTTGATCTCTCTGGTGCAGTAGAGGATATCGCCCGCGCCGCCGAACTTGATGAGCAGATCACCCTCGTCGATGATCCCCGCGGAGAGCGTGGAGGCGACGTGGTCTGCGCTGCCGGCGATAACGGGGATGCCCGCAGCCAGCCCGGTGATCTTCGCAGCGGCGGGGGTGACGGTCCCGACGATCGAACCGGAGGGGTTTGCCTTCGGGAACCACGCGGGATCGAAGTCGAACGCCGCCATCTGGTCGGTGAGCCACACCTGACGGCGGATATCGAACAGTCCGCTTTCGACCGCCCCGTTCATCTCGACCGACTTGACGCCGGTGAGTTTGTAAACGACGTAGTCGTAGGAGCCGAGGACCGTCTTCATACGGGCGAAGACCTCTGGCTCGTTGCGCTTGACCCAGAGCATACGCGGCAGAACGTGCTGCTGATTGGTATAGCCGCCGGTCAGTTCGAACAGTTCTTTCTGGTCGATCTTCTCCGTGATCTCGCGGATCTCGTCGATCGAGCGGGCGTCGTTCTGCTGGATGGTGTTGCGGATGGGCTTCCCTTCTTCGTCCAGCATCACGATCGCGGGGACCATCCCGGTCACGCCGATACAGGAGATCAAGTCAAAGACGCCGGGATTCCGCTCTTTCAGCTTCGACACGACGGCGACCGAATTGTTCCACCAATCGTTCGCGTTCTCCTCCGCCCAGCCGGCGCGGAGCGAGAGCAGGTCGTGGGGGGCGGAGACCTCGTCGACCATCCTGCCCTCCGAGGAGACCAGGACCGCCTTTACCGACGTCGTGCCGACGTCGATACCGAGTACGATCTTTTCCATTTCGTCCCCCTTACCTGTCGACGGTGATCTCGTCGAGCGTCGAGACGATCTCGGTGGCGTAGGGCGCCATCTTCTCGCGCATATCGGATGAAGTCGAGACGCCGATGCCGATACTGCCCGCCGCCGACGCCATCTGGACGTCGACGTAGGAGTCGCCGATCATCACGATCCTATCGAGCGGAACGCCCGACTTCTGGGAAATGAACTGCAGCATATCGGGATTGGGCTTGCCGCGTTCGACCTCCTCCGGGGTGATGACGAAACGAACCTTGTCCCAGCAGCCGTATCTCGACATGGAGTCGCGGGTGCGGTCGTAGGTGTCGGAGGTCGCCACGCCGTAGGGCACGTCGAGTTCGTTGATGCGCTTCATCAGCGAGACGAACCCGGGCTGCGGACGCAGAGCGCGGGACAGGTCGATGCCCGCGTCGGATTCGGTGAAGATCGCAGCGGCGAGATTCCGCGCCTTGTGCCAGACGATGCCGGTATGCTCGGCAAGAAATCCCGCGAGGATGACGATCTCCTCGGCGGGAGGCGCGACGGCGAGGATCCCGATGGGATCGACGTAGATCGCCTCGATGGATCCCCCGTGCTTGAGCTCGGTCTTGACCCCCATCAGTTTCGTCCAGGCGATCAGATCGTCGGACGAACAATGTTTCGCGATCGAACGCATACGGGCGTTCGCCATCTCGATCCAGAACTGCTCGCACTCGAACATCAGCCCGTCCTTATCGAAGACGAGGAGATCGGCGCGGTAGGCGTGATTATTGACCGTGATCTTTGCCATTGGGATACTCCTTTAAAGTATAAAGTCAGTTGGTTTCAGGCGCGGAACTGACGGACGACTTTCATGAACTCGGCGACGCGCTTCTCGTCGACCATGTTCTCGAACACGCCGTCATACTTGAAGGTGGTCGCGACGACGGCGCCGTCCGCGATCGCGAGCTGATCCGCGATGGTCTCCTTGCGGCAGCCGGTGTTGGCGAACACGACCGTGTTCGGAACGGCGTTCTTCACCTCGGCGAGGACCGAAGAATCGGTCGCGGAGCCGGCGGTCTGACCCGAAACGCAGAGCGCGTCGGGACGGCAGTTGAAGACGGTGCTCTTGGCGATCGCGGCGGGGGTGCGGGGCGCAAGGTACGCCGACGCCTCGGGAACGATGTTGAACAGCAGTTTCACGTCCTCGGCGCCGATCTCGTGCTGATGACGGACCGTCGCGCCGCAGTTGGTGTCCCAGATACCGAAATCGCTGGCGTACGCGCCGGTGAAGATCTCGCGGATGAACTTCGCGCCGGTGGCGGCGGCGAGGTCAAGCGACTTCTTCGCGTCCCAAAGGACGTTGACCCCGAACGGGACCTCGATCTCATGCATCAGTTCGCCGACGATACGCCCCATGGCGGCGACGGTCTCGACGCGAACGTCGGTCAGGTACGGAAGGCTGTACTCGTTCGAGAACATGATGGCGTCGACGCCGCCGCGCTGCAAAGCCTTCAGATCCTTGCGGGCGCGGTCGATGGCGTAATCCATCCCCTGCTCTTTCTTGAACATCGGGTCGCCCGGCAGAGGGGCGAGGTGCAGCATCGCGATGATCGCTTTCTCGGTTCCGATAACGTCTTTTAACCAGCTCATTGTAGTAATTCCTCCTGTATATATGTTTATTGTATAATCAAAGGTTGGCGCCGCCCGAGACGTTCATCGCCTCGCCGGTGATGAAGTCGGATTCGGGCAGAACGAAGAACGCGACGGCGTTCGCCACGTCTTCGGGATAGCAGAGACGGCCGAGCGGGGTATGGTCGATGTAGCTCTGACGGACCTCTTCGGGGGTGATGCCCTTCATCGCGCCCTCCCAGACGATCTCGCGGTCCTGCATCGGGGTCTTGACCCAGCCGGGGCAGACGCAGTTGACGGTGATGCCGTAGCCGGCAAGACCGATCGCCGCCGCCTTGGTGAGTCCGAGCACGCCGAACTTGGACGCGGTGTAGTGCGCGAGGGTGGGGTCGGGCTTGATCGCCGCCATCGAGCAGGTGTTGACGATCCGTCCGCCGCGCTTCAGGTAGGGAATGACCGCCTGCATGCAGAGGAAAACGCCCTTCATATTGACGTCGACGTTGAAATCCCACTCTTTCTCGGAGAGTTTCTCGAACGGAGCCATCGAGGACACGCCCGCGTTGCAGCAGACGATATCCAGCCGCCCGTACTTCTTCTGCACTTCGGCAAGTACCGCCTCGATCTCGGCTTTGTTCGTCACGTCAAGTTTGAAAGAACTGTGCGCGGGGTTCCCGGGGTAGGTCTCGAGCGACGAAACGGTGACCGCCGCCATCGAGCAGGTGTTGACGATCCGTCCGCCGCGCTTCAGGTAGGGA
>JAGCYR010000048.1 GCA_017960705.1 Clostridia bacterium
AGATCGGGCACGAACAGCAGTTTGTCGGCGAGCGCGATAAGCTCCGGACGGTATTTGGCGAGATAATAGAGCTGATAGAGCGTGTTGATCCGCATATGCTGCGTACCGGTGCGGCGGTAGATCTCGGAGAGCGAAAGGACCTTTTCGACCTCCTCCGGCATCCCGACCGTCCGCTCGTCGCGGTAGTGGACCGGCGCTTGCAGCATCTCGCCGTTTTTATCGAGCAGGGCGAAATCCACACCCCAGGTGTCGATCCCGATCGCGTCGACCTTCCCTTCGCGGAGGGCGCGGCGGATCCCCTCCTTGATCTCGAACCAGAGCCGGAAAACGTCCCAGTAGACGACGTCCCCGACTTTGACGGGATCGTTCTGGAAGCGGTGGATCTCGGTCACGTTCAGCCGACCGCCCTCGACCGTTCCGATCATGGCGCGTCCGCTCGAAGCGCCGAAATCAAATGCCAGTACCCGTTTTCCCATAGCGTTCCTCACACTCGCGGTTCCGTCCGCGTTTCTTTTTCCATTATACCATAATCCTATCTATAAAAGCAAGGTCGAACGCCCTTTTTTTGAATTCTTTGCGATTTCTTGCAATAGGGTGGAAATTGCGCGGAAAATATGGTACAATAGAGGGGAAAAGAAAGCGAGGGGCGCCATGATCAACGTACTGGTTGTCGACGACGACAAGAACACGCGGAAACTGATCCGCGCGGTGCTGGAGCGGGAGAACTATACCGTCTTCACCGAAAACGACGGGGAAGCCGCGCTCGCGCGGCTGGACGCTACGCATATCGACCTGATCGTCCTCGACGTGATGATGCCGAAACTCGACGGCTACGGCTTTACCGAGACCCTCCGCGCGGCGGGCGACGAGACCCCGATCCTGATGGTCTCGGCAAAGATGCTGCCCGACGACCGGCACAAGGGCTTTATCGTCGGCACCGACGACTATATCACCAAGCCCATCGACGAAAAGGAAATGATCCTCCGCATCCGCGCCCTGCTCCGGCGGGCAAGGATCAACAGCGAGCGGAAGATCGAGATCGGCGACGTTACCCTCGACTACGATTCGCTCACGGTCACGCGGCGGGGCGAGACCCAGGAACTGCCGCAGAAGGAGTTCCTCCTGCTCTACAAACTGCTCTCCTATCCCGGCAAGATCTTCACGCGGCTCCAGCTGTTCGACGAGATCTGGGGGATGGAGACCGACAGCGGCTGGGAGACCGTGACGGTGCATATCGGACGGCTCCGCAAACGTTTCGAGGGATGGGAGGAGTTCTCCATCGAATCGGTGCGCGGACTCGGCTATAAGGGGGTAAGGCACGAATGAAAACAGAGAGAAACAAGGACGGAAAGCAGGGGTTCCACATCCCCGGGCTCCCCACCATCCGCAAGACGAGAAAAGCGCTTACCCTGCTGTTCGCCGGGACGGTCGTCATCGTCCTGCTGGCTGACCTGATCATCGTGGGGGGTGCCGCTTTCATCCTCTTCAACGCGGGGGTTTTGTCGCCGGAAGACCTGCCACGCGAGAGCGGCAACCGCGTGATCGTCCTGATGCTGACCGTCAGCTTTCTCGTCGGGATCGGCTTTTCCTATTTTCTCGGCTGGATCTTCACACGCCCCCTAAACATCATTATCAACAACATGAACCGGCTGGCGACCGGCGACTTCAAGGCGCGCATCTACTTTGATTCGGTCTTTGACCGGCATCCGACCGTCGCCGAGCTGTCGCGGGCGTTCAACACGATGGCGGAGGAGCTCGAAAATACCGAGATGCTCCGCTCCGACTTCGTCAACAACTTTTCGCACGAATTCAAGACCCCGATCGTTTCGATCGCGGGGTTCGCCAAACTGCTGAAATCCGGCGACCTGTCCGACGACGAGCGCGAGGAGTACATCAATATCATCGAGGAAGAATCGCTCCGTCTCTCGGATATGGCGAACAACGTCCTCTCGCTCACCAAGATCGAGAACCAGCGGATCCTTTCGGGGCTTACGACCTTCAACCTCTCCGAGCAGATCCGCACCTGTTTCGTCATCCTTGAAAGCAAGTGGTCGAACCGAGACCTCGACTTTTCGCTCGATTTCGACGAATACGACGTCGCGGCGAACGAGGAGATGCTGAAACAGGTCTGGCTGAACCTGATCGACAACGCCCTGAAATTCACCCCAGAGGGCGGGCGGATCGCCGTCACCATCGCGCGGGATTGGGCGCTGACCGTTGCGGTGTTCAATTCGGGCAGCTTCGTCTCCGAAGAGAACCGCGAGCGGGTCTTCCGCAAGTTCTATCAGGAGGATCCCTCCCACTCGACCCGCGGCAACGGCGTGGGACTTTCACTCGTCAAAGCGATCGTCGAGCTGCACGGCGGGACCGTCGTCTGCTCGTCCGACGACGCGGGAACGACCTTTACCGTCACGCTACCGCTCCGTCCCGCGGCGATAGAGGAATAACGTCGGCGCAAGCGGCTGACGACGTCGCTCCCGTTGCTCGTCGATCAAGACGCAGGAAGAATAAATATATACTTTTTTCGCGCAGTTTCTTTTCAGTTTATTTTTCTATGGTATCCTTCCGGAGGTAAAACCCGAAAAATCGGACAAATACTTACCGGAGGATAAAACAATGCGTAAAGTCAAGATCATTACCGACTCCTGCTCCGACCTGACCCCCGAACTGCTCGAAAGATACGGGATCGACTACGCCAAGATGAACACGGTTCTCGACGGCGTGACCAGCCCCGCTCTGCTCGAGTGGACGCCGGAGGAGGTCCACGCCTTCTACGACAAGATGCGCGCCGGCAAACGGATCACCACCACGCAGGTCCCGACCGAGGAATTCCGCGCGATCTTCGAGAAGTACCTGTCGCAGGATTACGATATCGTCTACGTCGCCTGCTGCTCGAAGCAGTCGGGCTCGGTCAATACCGCCCGCGTGGTCGCGGACAAAATGCTTCCCGACTATCCCGGCGCCGCGATCTACGTGATCGACGCGCTGAACTCCGCGATGGGCGAGGGGCTGCTCTCGATCGTCGCCGCTTCGTTCGTTTCCGAGGGGCTTTCCGCCGACGAGGTCGCGGAAAAAGTGACCGCGATGCGCAAGAACGTCAACGAGTACATCACCGTTCACTCGCTTGACGCGCTTGCCCGTTCCGGACGGCTCAAGGCGTCCAAGGCGTTCATCGGCAACCTGATGGGCGTGAAGCCGATCCTCACCGCCGACTACTACGGCGCGCAGACCCCGATGAAGAAGGTCAGAGGACGGCAGACCTCGCTTCGCGAGATCGTCACGCTTCTGAAAGACGCCATCGACGAAGACCCGAAATACCCGATCCTCTTCTGCCACGCCGACTGCAAGCAGGAGGAGGTCGACGAGATCCTTGCGATGATCCGTGAGGAGATCCCGGGCCGCGAGATCTGCGTCGGTTACATCGGTCCGATCATCGGCGCGTCCATCGGTCCCGACGCCGTCGGCGTTTTCGGGATCGGGCGCGAAGTCACCTTCGGCAAGGAAGCCGGGGAAAACTGACCGATGGAAACGCGCAAGATTGACGGGTCGGTCTATCGCGGTATGGTGATCGCGGGGGCTTTAAACCTCCGCCGCCACGTCGCGGAGATCAACGATCTGAACGTCTTTCCGATCCCCGACGGCGATACCGGGGACAATATGCTCCTGACCGTGCAGGGCGGCGCGAACGCCCCCGACGGCGCCGATCTGTCGGCGGTCTCCCGCGACGTTGCCGACCGGATGCTCCTCTCGGCGCGCGGGAACTCGGGGGTCATCCTCTCGCAGTTCTTCGACGGCATCGCCGCGGGGCTCGAGGGGTACGCCGACGCCGACGTCGCCCGCTTCGCCGAGGCGCTGAACGTCGGGGTCAAACACGCCTACGGCGCCGTGGTGCAACCCGCGGAGGGAACCATCCTGACGGTCGCCCGTGAAGCGTCGAAAGCCGCGCAAGACAGCAACGCCGACACGGCGGAGGATCTGTTCACGGCGTTTCTTTCCGAGGCGCGGCGCTCGCTTGCCCGTACCCCCGATCTGCTCCCCGTCTTAAAAGAGGCGGGCGTGGTCGACTCGGGAGGCGCGGGACTGATCCGGATCGCGGAGGGGATGTACGCCGCCCTGACCGGGGAGGTCCCCGAAACCGAGCTGACCCTGACCGCGCAGCCGAACGCTCCC
>JAGCYR010000049.1 GCA_017960705.1 Clostridia bacterium
CCGATCCCGTCGGGATGACGCAGATCAAAGACCAGATCCTTGCCGCACTCGACAAGTAACGCGATCCCCCGACGTCTCCCCCTCCCGCGCTTTCGGGAGGGGGTTTTTGCGTTTTCGGGGGACTTTTCGTTCTCTTGCGTTCGCTTTTGCCCGTATGCGACGAATCTTTTTTTCGAAGCCCTTGCTTTTCTTCAAAAGATATGATCTAATATGTGAGAATATGGGGAATATGCCCCTTCCGACGCGAAGGTTTTTTCTTTTTCGCGCCGCACCACCATCTCCGAAAGGAATCCGCCAACCGTGAAACAAGTCCTGTCCTTTATCACCGAGAATTACGTCGTGCTCTTTGAGTTCGTCGGCGTTCTCGTTATGCTCGGCATCAGCGCGCACGTCCCGTCGAGAATGAAGCGGCTGACTTTCACCGGGATCCTTCTTTTGTTTTTCGAACTCGTGCTCTACTACGTCGAACTGTGGACGCAGAGTTTTGAGACCCTCAGTATCGCCCGTCCCCTGCTGACCGCGGCGAAGTATTCGCTCTATCCGTATATCCTGTTCGTTCTGATGATGATCACGGTGAAGACGAAACTCTCCTGGCAGAAGAATTTTCTGATCCTGTTGCCCGCTTCGATCGCCGTCCCGTTCTATTTCTCCTCGCAGTGGACGCACCTCGTCTGTTACTTCCATGAAACCAATACCTGGGCGCCCGGTCCTCTGCGCTACCTTCCCTACGCGATCTTCGCGCTCTATCTCGTTCTGTTCCTCGTCCGCAATATCGTCTTCCTTCAATCCGAGACGTCGCAGATCCGCGGGATCCTGTATTTCATCATCTTCGCGCCCGCCGTCGGCGTTCTGCTCTATCTGATCACCGATTATTCCGACGATTACAGCGCGCTGTTTACCTCGTCGATCGTTCTATACTATCTCTTTATCTACCTGCATTTCGCGCGTTTCGATCCCCTGACCGGGCTGCTTAACCGGCAAGTCTACTACTTTGATATGAACTCCGGGTCGGGGCGGATCACCTACGCCGTCTCGATCGACCTGAACGACCTGAAACTGATCAACGACAGCTACGGTCACGACGCGGGAGACGCCGCTCTCAAAACGGTGGCGGCGGTTCTGAAAAAGAACGTCGGTCGCAACGGCACGCTCTACCGCATCGGGGGCGACGAATTCGTGATCTTCTATCACGGCGTCGACGAGGGCGCGGTGGTGCAGGCGATCGAAAAGATGCGCGCCGAGATGGCGAAGACCCCCTACGTCTGCGCCTTCGGCTACGCCAAGCGCGGACCTCTGCATACGGTCGAGGACACAGTGCGTTACGCCGATCACGAGATGTACGACGACAAAGCGCAGATCAAGAAGTTCCAGGAAGCGGAACGCCGCGCGGGTCGGCCGGGCAACAAAACCGTCTGACGCCGCAAGCGAGGTACCCGTGATGATCAGACGTCTTGCGTTGTTCCTGTGCCTGCTTGTTCTCTCCGCGCTCCTCTTCGGGTGCGGGAAAAACGAACCGGCGGCGACGACCGCCCGACCCGTCAAAGAAGACGAAATTGAAAAAAATCACGGGATCCCGGTGATCGTGAACGAATCCGCTCCCCCGCTCGAAGGGGAGGATCCGCTCGCGCTCACCGGGATCGAAAACGTTATGCGGATCGCCTACGTTCTGCAGCACGCGGAAAACTACACGCTGGAAGGGCGCGGGACCGTCAAAACCAAGGTCGCGTTCATCTCCTACACCCAGGACGTCGAGGTCTACAAGGACTGTCGGCTGGGGGTGCTGCTGGAGGTCGATATCACGAAAAGTTCGGTCAAAAACGACGCGTGGCAGACCTGCTACGTCGGAGATACCGCCATGATCCGGGGCGCCGCCGACGGCAAGACCGCGTGGGACGGCAGGAACACCAACTGGGCAGAAGAGGATCCCGACGTGTTCACCCGCGAAGAATACCGCGAACAGTACGGGCTCTTCGGCTTCGAGCTCTCGAACTATATCCTGAACGCCGACACGATCGACAGTTGGTCCGACGTCACCGACAACGGAAACGGGACCTACACGCAGACCGTCTGCCCCAACCTGACCGCGGCGACGGGCGACTGTATCCGGCGGATGAAGACGATGGGAGGTCTTGACAAGGATCCCGTCTTCAAAGAGGCGGCGATCACGCTGACCTTCGACGCAAATTGGCGCGTCCTCTCGCTGCACCTTGAAGAAAACTATTCGGTCAAGCTCGGGATCATCAATTCCGACAACTGCCGCGCCGAGACCGACTACGTCTACGCCTACTGGAACGCCGACGTAGCGGACTTCCCCGCCTTCTTTGCGTGATACGTCGCATGAAGATCGAGGAGCGCGTATTTGAACGCAAAAGATTCGTCCCCGGAAAGCTGACGGCGTTCGGATTTGCGCCCGACGGGGAGGGTCTTTTCTATTCCCGCAGTTTCCTTGACGGAGAATTCGTCGCGGAGGTCAGAATCTCCCCGGACGGCGCCGTTTCGGGCAGGGTGATCGACCGTATGAACGACGAGGACTACGCGCCGCTCTACGCCGAGGGGATGCGGGGCGCCTACGTTTCAAGCGTGCGCGCCGCCTACGCCGCGATCCTCGAGGAGATCGCGCGGACGTGCTGCTACGAGGTCTACTTCGCCTCGGATCAGGCGAACCGGATCGCGGGGCTCGTGAAGGAGCGATACGGGGTTCTGCCCGATTTTCCCTTCGACGACGGGAAGGATCGGACGGCGGGAGTCTTCCGCCATCTTGATTCGGGCAAGTGGTTCGGGCTGATCATGCGCGTCAAGAAGAGCGTGCTGGCGGGCGAGACCGAATCGACAAGGATCGACGCGATGAACCTCAAAGCCGAGCCCGCAAGGATCCCGGAACTATGGAAGGCCGACGGCGTTTACCCCGCGTACCACATGAACCGCAAGTACTGGATCTCGGTCGCGCTGGACGATCGGCTGACCGACGAGAGGGCGATGGAACTGATCGACGAGAGTTTTCTCTTAACCAAAAAATAAAACGTCCCGCGCAGAAATCTGCGCGGGATCGTTGTTTATTTGGGTATCAGAGGCGTTTGAGGACGCGGATCTCGCCGCGCTTCATACAAATCGCGTTATCCGAGAGAAGCTCGGGAGAATCAAGCAGAGCGAAGGGGCTGAACGCGTCCGCCTGCACCGTGACCGAATCGGGCGTTTCTTCGATCACCCGCAGCGGGCGGTACGCAAGATCGAGATCGGCGTAGCGCGAGGGGATCATGAACGCGCGGTCGGTCGTGCCGTCGTCGTTTTCGATATCGCAGAGCGGGAGCCGGGTGCGCGTGAAGCGGTCGGCAAACGGCTTGTAGTCAAGCGAGAGGACGGTCGCGGCGCCGTTGGCGGGGACGGTATAGGAGAACTCGGTCGAAAGATAGTCTTTTTCTTCCCCGAAGTCGTAGAGCGCGAGTTTTCCTTTCCCCGAAACGGGAGAAAGCGAGTCGTTGGAAACGGTGACGGTCAGCTTGCCGTCCTGCTCCGCTATCGACGCGATCACGGGCTTCGCGCAGCGTTTGAAGGCGTAAAAAGCGGGCTTCGCGACCCCGTAATAATCGATCCGCGACCAACTGTTCGCCGCGGGCCAGCAATCGTTCAGCATCCAGAAGAGGATGCCCGACGAAAACCACTTGTTCCGGCGGTAGAGTTCCACC
>JAGCYR010000050.1 GCA_017960705.1 Clostridia bacterium
ATGCCGCAGGATCCCTTCGTGGCAGGAAAGATCTTCCAGAAGTGGGTCATGCAGGGAACGGATACCGAGGTCACCGCCGATACGGTCGTGAGCGACAGCATGACCGTTGTTGCCGTCTTCCGTACGATTGATATCTATGACATCACGGCGGAATACTATTATATTGGCAAAAGCGGAGAGGTTATTTTCAACACGGATTTGCTCCAGGTGGAGGGGAAGGATCTCCCTTATACAATCAACGCTCCCGCGACCACAAAGACAGATCCCGAAGAAGTCCCCGGGTTCCGGAACTTCCACGAAGACCGGGGTCACCCCGACCGAGTCCGCACGTTCGCGGATGACCCGCTCGGCTTCGGGGACCTGGGGCGCGGAGATCACGAAGCCGGACTCGCAAGCCTCCTTGATGATCTTGCTCTTGGTCTCGGCGATCTTTTCGATCGTGTCGCCGAGATATTCGGTATGGTCAAGGTCGATCTTGGTGAGGATCGCCGCGACGTTTCCGGGGATGACGTTGGTCGCGTCGAACTCGCCGCCGAGCCCGGTCTCGAGCACGACGTAATCGACTCTCTTTTCTTTGAAATAAAGGAAGGCGATCGCCGTCCAGATTTCGAACTGCGTCGGGGTATCGTGAAGCGCCGCTTCGGTCTCTTTCGCCGCTTTTTCGACCGTTTCCAAGAGGCGGTCGAGGTCGGCGTCGGGTATCGGTTCGCCGTCGACTTGGATCCGTTCGTTCACGCGGACGAGGTTCGGGGAGGTGTAGAGCCCGGCAGAGAAGCCCGCCGCGCCGAGGATCGACGAGAGGTAGACCGCGACCGATCCCTAGCCGTAGGTGCCGGCGATATGCAGGCAACGCAGACCTTTTTCGGGGCTGCCGAGTCGCGCGAGCAGATCGGTGATACGCTCCAGCCCCAGCCGCGAAACGGTCTGAAAACTGTTGGCGTAGGACTTGAAATCGGCGTTTTGCGTCCGGCGGGCGCCCCCTCTCCGTCCGAGGGCGCGGGAGAGAGCCGGCAGCCCGAAGCGGCAGACGAGGTAGAGCGAGACCACCCGGATCGGGTAGTTCACGAGAGCGTTGACGGTCCTTGTGTAGAGGGCGGCGGCGTACGACGGGGCGTAGCCCATCACCTTGAAGACCGCCGACATCAGAAACACGTCGACCCCCGCGCCGAGAACGAACAGGGTGACGAGGATCAGCCAAAGCGGGGGACGGCGGCGGTAAAGGAAGAGACCGAGCACCAGCCCCGCCGCCATCTTGCAGAGCAGGATATACGGGTTCATCCCGGTCGTGATCAGCGAACCGATCAGGTCGGCGAGCCCGTAGCAGACGGTAGAATACAAAGGCCCCGCGAGGATCCCGACCAAAGCGACCGGCAGAAAGCCGATCTCGACCCGGAACATGGTGTTCGCGGGGCTGTAGCCGAGATAGCGGCACAGCACGATCGACAAAGCCGTCATTACGGCGGTCAGGGTGAGTTTCTCAAGCGGGGTCAGGGCGGGAACCGAAACACGTTTCTGCATAAAAAAAGTCCTCCTTCGCAAAATCATCTCGTTCTGCGCGGAGGATCAACCCGGGCGCCGAACAGCGGGATGCGGGCGGTCCACTGTGACGGCGTTTCACCGTTCTTCGTCCGCCCGGCAACTCCCCGTCCCGGCGGCACTCGACACGAACCGACCTACTCTGTCTGCGTTTTTGTATATTGTAGCACGCGCCGCCGGTTTTTGCAAGAGGAAAATTTATATTTTTACAAAAAAACGAAAAACGGAAAAAAGGCGCTATCCCGCGCGAAATCGGGAAAAACGCGGGGGCGTATCCCGTCGAACCCCGTCGCGCGACGCCCGAAAATGCGCGTGAGAGATTGACAAAGAGGGTAAAGGGTGATATAATACGTTTGGTTGACTATGGAGCTACCGCGCTTCCGCGGGCGTCCCCCGTGCGGACGCGGACGACGGAAAACGCAAAAAAACCGAAAAACTGCGAAACGAAACGGAGAAATTGTCTTGAACACGACGAACAATCAGAACAGCGAGGAGAAAGCGATCACGCTCGCCGACCTTTGGCGGGTGTTTCTGACGGCGCTCCCCCTGATGATCATCGCCGCGATCCTGATCGTCGGGATCGGGTACGCGTACAGAAAACTGAACTACCATCCGAAGTACACTTCGGAGGGCGCGTTCCTCGTGATGCGCGACCGCACGCAGACGGGCGAGGCGACCAGCACGGGCAGCGAAGTGCAGCTCGCGCTCCTGATGATGCAGACCTGCTACGACGTCGTGACCAGCTACGACGTGCGGGAGAAGACCACCACCCGTCTGAACGACGAGGGCGGGGACTACACCGTCAAGGAGATCTCCAAGATGGTCTCGGTCTCCACCAACGACAGCTCGCTGATCATGACCTTCCGCGCCACCGCCTCCACCCCGGAGGAAGCGCGGAATATCCTCGATAAATTTATGCTTTCGGCGGAGGAACAGGTCCGCGCCATCATGAACAACGACCTGGTCTCCCGTTCAAACGAGCCGCTGCTCCCGACCTCCCCCTCCACCAAGTTCGGGGCGATGAAGATCGTTTTGATCGGCTTCTTCGGAGCGGTCCTCGTGTACGCCGCCTACCTGATCCTCGATATCCTGGACGACAGGATCCGGACCGGCGAGGACATCGCCGACGTCGCGGGGCTGACCCTGCTCGGCATCATCCCGGACGCCTACTCTTCGGCGCGGAAATACTCCTACAAATACGGCAAGAAATACGCCAAGCACTACGGGCGCTACGGCTCGGACGGCGCGTCGAAGAAGGAGGGCTGAAAAGATGAACGTATCCTTCCGTTTCCCGCTTGAGGACAACTACTTCATCAACGAGGCGTTCAACACCCTCTCGATCAACCTCCGCTTCTCGGGTCCCGACCGCAAGGTCATCACGATGACCAGCTGCTTCGAGAACGAGGGCAAGTCTTTCACCGTTCTGCAGCTCGCCCGGCACCTCTGCCTTGACGGAAAGCGCGTGATCGTCATCGACGCCGATATGCGGAAGTCGATGATCGTCGCCAAGTACACCGAGCTTTCGGGCATCAAGGGACTTTCCGAACTGCTCTCCGAGATGGTCACGCTCGACGAGGCGCTCTACCACGTCGACAACATCCCCGGGATGGACATCATCTTCTCGGGCGACTATCCCCCGAACCCCTGCGTCCTGCTCGGCAACCACCGTTTCCACGACCTGATCGCGCAGTTCCGCGAACAGTACGACTACGTGCTGATCGACAACGCGCCGCTGGTCCCGGTGGTCGACGCGCTGCTCTGCGCGAAGGTCTCGGACGGCGTTGTGCTGATCGTCAACCGCGGCAGCGTGCGGCAGAAGGTGCTGCGTTCGGTCACGGGGCAGATCGAGAAGAGCGGCGCCGAACTGATCGGCGTGATCTTAAACGACAACGGCAAGAAGAAATCGCCCTTCCGGAGAAAGCGCAAACCCAAGAACGGCTACTATTCCTACGGGAAATCCGCCAAAGACTCCAAATAATGATTTTGACCCCGGCGCGTTCGCGCCGGGGTTTCATTATAAAAACAAAGCGCCGGGAGGCGCGCTTTGTTTTTATAAAGGTTTGAGTTTTGCGTAGGTACCCATCAACTTTTTGGTCGTTCCGCTGTCGAACCTGACCTCGAACAGGACGTCGCCGCCCATCTCGCGGGAGGAGATCACCGTCCCTTTCCCGAATACGGCGTGAGAGACGCGGGTCCCGTCGGCAAAACGGGTCACGCCGTATCCCGCGGGGCGTTCGGGCTTCGGGGTCGGGCGGGCGAAGGGCGACGCGGGGGAGAGCGAGAAGGGAGAGACCGGGCGCTCCGGGGTGAACCGGGGAACCTGACGCTGCGGGAACGAACCGAACGAGCCGGTTTTTCTCGTTCCGCTCTCGCGCGCGGTCAGGTTCGCGGGTATTTCGTCGGAGACGAAGCGGGAGAGGGGATTGAAAACGGTTTTGCCGTAGAGCATCCGTTCGGAGGTGTGCGTGATCCAGAGCCGATCCTTCGCCCGCGTGATGGCGACGTAGGCGAGCCGCCGTTCTTCGTTCAGCTCGGACGGGTTATAGATCGACTGCGTGCTCGGAAAGACCCCCTCCTCCGCGCCGGCGAGGAACACCTCGGGGAACTCCAGCCCCTTGGCGCTGTGGATGGTCATTAAAACTACCGCGTCTGCGTTCTCGTCGTACTTGTCGACGTCCGAGACCAGAGCCACTTCTTCCAGAAATCCGACCAGCGTCGGAGAATCGGTCCGTTCCTCGTACTCGACGGCGGCGGAGACGAATTCGTTCACGCTGTCGATCCTGACCTTCGCGACGTCGCCCTCGGCTTCGAGCATCGCCTTGTAGCCCGTCCGCTCGAAGACCTCGCCGATCAAAACCGACGGCTTCATCTCGGCGCGGCGGAGCGTATCGATCATATCGGTAAAGGCGACGAGGCGCTCGGAGGACTTTTCAAGCTC
Organism: Clostridia bacterium; assembly: GCA_017960705.1. Lineage (GTDB taxonomy): Bacteria > Bacillota > Clostridia > Oscillospirales > CAG-272 > UBA1740. The sequence continues at coordinate 4,475 of JAGCYR010000050.1, forward strand.
GGGGATCTCTTTGCTCTGCCGCATCACTTCCATCATGGAGAGCCCTTTTTCCGCGGCGATCGCAGAGATCTCTTCGACCGTGCCCGAGCCGATCTTGCGCTTCGGCTCGTTGATGATGCGGCGGAGCCTTTGGTCGTCGGCGTCGCTCATCACGACCGTCAGATACGCGACGATATCCCGTATCTCCTTGCGGTCGTAGAAGCGCTGCGACCCGAGCACGCGGTAGGGGATGCCGCTCTTGGTGAACCCGCTTTCCAGAGAACGGGAGAGTTCGTTCAGCCGGTAGAGGACGGCGAAATCGCGGTAGCGCCGCCCGGCGCGGACCACCTGCCGCATGACCGTATCGGTGATGAAGCGCGCCTCGTCGTTCTGGTCTGCGCAGGAATGGACCACGATCGGGTCGCCCTCTTTCGCGTCGCACCAGAGCGACTTTTCGTGCCGGTCGGGGTTGTGGCTGATGACTGCGTTCGCCGCGTCGAGGATGGTTTTGGTGCTGCGGTAGTTCTGCTCGAGCTTGATCACCGTCGCGTCGGGGTAGATCCGGTCGAAGGAAAGGATGTTCTCGACCGTCGCGCCGCGGAAGCGGTAGATGCTCTGGTCGTCGTCGCCGACCACCATCACGTTGCGGTAGCCCCCCGAGAGCAGCTCGGTCAGGCGGACCTGCGCGGGGTTGGTGTCCTGATACTCGTCGACCGAGACGTAGCGGAACTTGGTCTGGTAATAGTTCCGCGGCTCCTCGTTGTTCTCAAGGAGCTCGACGGTCTTCATAATGATATCGTCGAAATCGAGGGCATTGTATTCGAGCAGGGTCTCCTGATACGCCTCGTAGATGTTCCGGATATCGCGCTTTTTCGGATCGTGCTTGTTGTCGGGAGCGTATTCTTCGGGCGGGATCAGTTTATCCTTCGCCGCGCTGATCTCGTTCGCCACCGTTTTGACCGGCAGCCCCTTCTCGTCGATATTCAGCCGCTTCATCACGTCGAGGAGCAGCCGTTTTTTATCGTCGGTATCGTAGATCGAGAAGCCGGGACGGTAGCCGACCAGCTCCCCGTAGCGGTGCAGGATCTTCACGCAGATCGAGTGGAAGGTCCCCGCCCAGATCTCGCTCGACGCCGCCGGGTCGCGGAGCGCTGCGGCGAGACGTTCCTTGATCTCGTTCGCCGCCTTGTTGGTGAAGGTGATGGCGAGCATCGACCACGGCGGGCAGGGCTCGGTGATGAACTCGGGGAGGATGTCGGCTTCGATCACGGAGTTCGGGAGGGCGAGCGCCGCCTCCATCGCAAGGACGTCCCCCTCGGTCACCCCGGAGGGCACGCGGTCGGAGAGATACGCGTTGCCGAAGCGGATGACGTGGGTGATGCGGTTGACCAGCACCGTGGTCTTGCCGCTCCCCGCGCCGGCAAGCACCAGCAGGGGGCCGTTGACCGTGACCACCGCCTCCCGCTGTTTGTCGTTCAGTTTTTCGGAGAGCACCTTGTCGAACAGCCGCCGCTTCGCCGCAAGGTACCGCTTTCCGAGTTCCGTATCCATTCCGCCTCGTTCTTCCTTTCGCGTCTTTCCCCTTATTATACCATACCCGCCGTCGTTTGGCAAGGGTGAAAAAAGAAATTGACCCGGTTCCGGGGACGCTTTTTTTCGCGAAAAAACGATTTGAAAAAAACGCCCGTCCGGTTGCAATCGCGCGCGCGCTATGCTATAATTATAATGGATTCATATGAACGGGCGTGCGAGCCCGGGCGAGGGGGTGCGAACTTGATAACGGTTCTTTTGCGCAAGCTGCGCGAATCGCTGATCTCGGTCACCCCCGTCGCGCTTCTCGTCCTGATTTTGTCGCTTACCCCCGTCGTTTCGCTCTCGTTTACGGAGGTGACGGCGTTCCTCGTCTCCGCCGCCGTGATGGTCGCGGGGATCGGGCTGTTCGGGATGGGCGCCGAGATGGCGATGTCCCCGATGGGCGAGCGGATCGGCTCGGGGCTGACGCGCTCGCGCAACCTGCCGCTTCTGCTCTCCGCCGCCTTCGTCATGGGGCTCTGCATCACGGTCGCGGAACCCGATCTTTCGGTTCTGGCTGCGCAGGTCAGCGAGGTGGTCTCGGAAAAACTGTTGGTCTTCACGGTCGGGATCGGCGTCGGGATCTTCCTTTTGCTCTCGGTCCTCCGGATGATCTTCCGCGTCAATCTGTCGAATCTGCTGTTCTACTCCTACCTCGCGCTCTTTATGCTGACTTCGCTGGTCCTGGTCTATGGGAACTCCGATTACCTCGCGCTCGCCTTCGACGCGGGTGGGGTCACGACCGGACCCGTCACCGTTCCGTTCCTGATGGCGCTCGGCGTCGGGATCGCCGGGACGCTCGGCGGCAAACACTCGAGCGAAAACAGCTTCGGGATGATCGCCCTCAGTTCGGTCGGTCCGATGATCGTGGTCGCCGCGCTCGGGATCGGGGCGAAGGGGGAGTTCACCTACACGCTCCCCGACTACTCGATGGAGAGCAAGCTCGGTTCCGGGATCTTCCGCGTTCTTCTTTCGACCGCGCGCGACGTGGGGATCGCCGTCGTTTTGATCGTTCTGTTCTTCTTCATCCTCGACCGGATCTTTCTCAGGCTCCCGAAAAAGACCCTGATCCGTATCGGGGTCGGGATCGCGTACACCTTCGCCGGACTGGTCCTCTTTCTCTCCGCGGCGACCGTGGGCTTTATGCCGATCGGATTCGCGCTCGGTCGCGGGATGGCGGAGAGCCCCGCTCTGCTCCTCGGATTCTCGTTTTTACTCGGTGCGGTGGTCGTGCTCGCCGAGCCGGCGGTGCTGGTTCTGAACCGTCAGGTCGAGGGGGTCACGGGCGGCACGGTCGAAAAACGCTCCATGATGATCGCCCTCTCCTGCGGCGTCGGGCTCTCGATCGGGCTCTCGATGCTCCGGATCTGGCTCGGCTTCAGCATCCTGTGCTACCTCATCCCGGGCTACCTCCTCTCGCTCGGGCTGTCGTTCTTCGTTCCCAAACTCTATACCGCGATCGCCTTTGACTCGGGCGGGGTCGCGTCGGGTCCCCTGACCTCGACCTTCATCCTGCCGTTTGCGATCGGGGCTTGCACCGTGCTTCAGGGAGAGGGGAATATCCTCTCCGACGCCTTCGGGATCGTCGCGATGGTCGCCATGACCCCGCTCATCACCATCCAGCTGCTCGGCTTCCGCGCCATCATGGCGGGGAAACTGCGCGACCGGAGCTCGATGCGCCGGATCCTCGACGCCGACGACGAAGTGATCATCCGCTTCACGTAAGGAGGTTGCCGTGAACGAACAGGACGCAAAGCGGCGGCGTTCCGAACGCCCCGTAAAGAAAAAGAAGGACGCCGCTCTGACGGCGCCGAAAAAGCTGAAACTGCTCTTTACCGTCGTCGACCGCAAGAAAGCCGAGCTCTACGCCGATCTGCTCTCCGAATACAGCGTCAACCTGCAGATCGTGCTGGCGGGCGAGGGGACGGCGAAAACCGAGACCCTGCGCCTCCTCGGTCTTGACGATACCGAACGCGCGATGATCGTCAGCGTCATCCGCGACGATAAGGCGCCCGCGATCTTCGAGATGCTCGGGGAGAAGTTCGAGAGCGTGCGCGGCGGGAAGGGGATCGCGTGGTCGGTCCCGATGACGAGCGCCGTCGGGGTCGCGATCTATCAGTTCTTGTCCGACTACCGCGAGGGTCAGTTGCCCCCGCAGGGACAAACGAAAGGGGGAAACGGAAAATGACCTTTTCGCACGAGTGTATCGTCTGCATCGTGAATACCGGATTCTCTGACGCCGTGATGGACGCGGCGCGCGAGTTCGGGGCGCGGGGCGGCACGGTGATCCACGGGCGCGGAACGGTGAGCCGGGAGGCGGAGCGCTTCTTCGGCATCACGATCCAGCCCGACAAGGAACTGGTCCTGATCCTCGTTCCCCGCGACCTTACCGACAAGATCCTGCACGCCCTTTACCGCGCCGTCGGGCTGAAAACCCCCGGTCAGGGCATCGCGTTTTCGCTACCCGTGGATCAGGTCGTCGGACTTTCCACCTTCTCGGCGGAGGAGAACGGAGAGCAGAAAGACGCCGCCGGATCGACCGAACCAAACGATTAAATAGACTGCAACATAAAGGAGAATCACCATGTACTACCGCTTGAAAGTGGCGGGTATCGAACGCGACCTGCCCATCTGCCCCCTGAACGACAAGCTCTCGATCGGCGCTTTCGTGATGTTCGGCGACGTCGAACTGACCGAGAAGTGCGCCGCGGCGCTGGTCAAGATCGCGCCCGAGCACGACGCGATCATCACCGCCGAATCGAAGGGCATCCCGCTGGTCTACGAAATGACCCGACTGCTCGGGCGCAACCGTTACGTCCTCGCCCGCAAGATGCCGAAGCTCTATATGCGGGACGTCAAGAAGTTCGAGGTCAAGTCCATCACCACCGCCGCGCAGCAGACCCTCTACCTCGACGGGTACGACGTCGAATGGATGAGGGGGAAGAAGATCCTGATCGTCGACGACGTCATCAGCACCGGCGCCTCGCTTGCCGCGCTCGAACACCTCGTCACCGAGTCGGGCGGGATCATCGCCGGCAAAATGGCGGTGCTCGCCGAGGGCGACGCGATCGAGCGGAAAGACATCACGGTACTCGGCAAACTCCCGCTCTTTACCCCCGACGGCAAAGAGATCTGATCCGATGGCGGACGC
>JAGCYR010000051.1 GCA_017960705.1 Clostridia bacterium
GTCGGGAGAGAGATATGTGTTCGATTTGCGGACTTTTTGCGCCACGGAGGATCACGCCCGAGAGTATCGCGGCGGTACGTCGGATGGGGGAGACCATGCGCTCGCGCGGACCCGACCGTTCGGGGAGCTACGCCGATCTTACCGTCGCGTTCCACCACAACCGGCTGGCGGTGATGGATCCCGCGCGGGGAGATCAGCCGATGACGGTGAGATACCGGCGCCGCGCCTATACCGTCGTCTACAACGGGGAACTGTATAACGGCGCGGAACTCCGGCGGGAGCTTGCGTCGCGCGGCGTACGGCTCGCGACGAGGTGCGACACCGAGCTTCTGGTCTACGCCTACGCCGTCTGGGGGGAGGAGTGTCTGTCTCATCTGAACGGGATCTACGCCTTCGCCGTCTGGGACCGCGCCGAGGAAAAGCTCTTCTGCGCCCGCGATCCGCTCGGGGTCAAACCCTTTTGGTACGCGACGCCGGGGGGCGATTTCTGCTTCGCTTCGGAGGTCAAGGCGCTGCTTTGTCACCCGAAGATCAAACCCGAGATCGGGCGGGAGGGGCTCTGGCAGCTCCTGTTCCTCACCCCGGTCACGCTACGCTCGACCCCGGTCTTCCGGGGGATACACGAATTGCGCCCCGGCGAGTGTATGACGGTGACGGAAAAGGGGATCGAAAAGCGCGTCTTTTTCCGCCTCTCCGCCGCGCCGTTTGCCGAGAGTCGGGAGGAGTGTATCGCGCACGTAAGGGAACTGGTGACCGACGCGATCGTGCGGCAGACCGAGAGCGACGTCCCGCTCGCGTGCTTCCTCTCCGGGGGGCTCGATTCGACGGTGGTCGCCGGGGTCGCCGCCGCCCGCTTCCGCGAGAGGGGCGAGACGCTTTCGACCTACTCGTTCGAATACGAGGATAACGAGTACGCCCCGACCCTGTTCCAGCCCAACCGCGACGACGGCTACGCCCTGCTTGCGGCAAAGGCGTTCAAAACCGACCACACCGTTCTCGTCGCCCCGAACGGGGAGGTGGCGGATCTCCTCGAAGCGGCGACCCTGGCGCGGGATCTCCCCGGTCAGGCGGATATCGACTCGTCGCTCCTCTACTTCTGCCGGGAGGTCAGGCGGACTCACACGGTCACCCTTTCCGGGGAGTGCGCCGACGAGATCTTCGGGGGCTATCCGTGGTTCTACCGCCCCGAGATGCTCTCCCGCGATTTCTTCCCGTGGATCCACGACCCGACGGCGCGGATCTCGCTTTTCCGCCCCGAACTCGTCGCGCCGGACGAAGGGCTTGCGTACCTCTCCGAAAAGTACCGTGAGATCGTCTCGTCGGTCGATCTGCTCGAAGACGACTCGGACGAAATGAAGCGGTCGCGGATCGCCTCGGTTCTCTCGCAATCCTATTTCATGCAATCGCTGCTCGAGCGCAAGGATCGGATGTCGATGGCGAACGGGCTGGAGGTGCGCGTGCCGTTTTCGGACTCGCGGATCGCGGCGTATCTCTACAACGTGCCGTGGGAGATCAAATACGAAAACGGGGTGGAGAAGTCGCTGCTCCGGGAGGCGATGCGGGAGGTTCTGCCCGACGAGATCTACCGCCGCAAGAAAAGCCCGTATCCGAAGACCCACAGCCCCGCGTACGAGAGGGCGGTTCTGAAACTGCTGAAACGCCGGCTGGCGCGTCCGGGCTCCGTCTTATCCGAAATGCTCGACCCCGCAAAGCTCTCGTCGCTTGTCGAGGGCGGGGAGGACGTGACCTGGTTCGGGCAGCTGATGGCAAGACCCCAGCTCGTCGCCTGGCTCTGCCAGTTCGACGTTTTCTGCGAAACCTACCGTGTTTCGTTCGTCTGACTTTTGGTGAACCTGTCCATTTTTTCGATATCGGATTTGTGCAAGAGGGAGAATCGGGGAAATCGGACGGGGGAATCTTGACAAAATTCTCCGTTCGTGGTACAATAAGAACGTCGAAAGGGAGTAGTACGTTGCCACCGTGCAGCGTGCGAGCGCCGTCAACACGGCAGTTGCAAATGCCCGGCGCCCGCAGGATCAGAGATGATTTTACAAGACTTTTACTGTGCACACGGTAAAAGTCTTTTTTTGTAAGACTATACCGATCGACAAAACCAAGGGTATCAAACAAAACACTATTTTAAGGGGGGTTTTACTATGATTTTCGTCATCATCGGAGTCGTTGCCGCGGTTATCGTACTGTTCGGCATCATCGGGTACCTGAAGGCGCCGCAGGAGGTCGCCTCTCTCCTCTCGGGTCTCGGGCAAAAGCGGATCCTCGTCGGTAAGGCGGGGTGGCGCGTCCCGTTCTTCGAGAGGGTGGACCGTCTGTCGCTGCGCGTGATGCAGGTCGACGTCAAGACGAGCGAGCCGGTCCCGACGACCGAGTTCATCAACGTCACCGTCGACGGCGTCGCCAACATCAAGATCTCGTCCCAGCGCGATTATCTCGAACGGGCGGCGGAGGCGCTGCTCGGTATGAAGCAGGGCGAGATGATCTCCATGGTCACGCAGGTCCTGGAAGGTAATATGCGCGAGATCGTCGGTTCGGTCTGCCTGAAAGAGATGGTGCAGGATCGGCAGGGCGTCGCGAAGAAGATCACCGAGAACGTCGTGCCCGATATGCAGAAGCTCGGCATCGAGGTCGTGAACTTCAACATCCAGAACTTCAAGGACGCCGCCGGGACCATCGAGAACATGGGCGTTCGCAACGTCGAACAGATCCGCAAGGACGCCCAGATCGCCAAGGCGAACGCGCAGCGCGACGTCGCGATCGCGACCGCCAACGCGCAGCAGGAGGCAAACGCTGTCCGCGTCGAAGCCGAGAAGAAGATCGCGGAACAGAACGCGGCTCTCTCGGTGCAGCAGGCGGATATGAAGGTCCGCGCCGACACGAAGAAGGCGGAAGCCGACGCCGCGTACTCGATCCAGCAGGAGGAACAGCGCAAGACCATCGAGATCGCCAAGACCAACGCCGATATCGCCCGCCGCGAGAAGGAAGCCGAACTCGCCGAGAAGGACATCGCGATCAAGGAACGCCAGCTCGACGCCGAAGTGCGTAAACAGGCGGACGCGATGAAGTATCAGGCGGAGAAACAGGCGGAAGCCGATCTCATCAAACGCCAGAAGGACGCCGAAGCCAAGAAGTACGAGGCGATCCAGGCGGCGGAAGCCAAGAAAGCCGAAGCCGAGGCGCTCCGCTTCGCGATGGAGCAGGAAGCCGAAGGTATCCGCGCCAAGGGTCTTGCCGAAGCGGAAGCGATCGAAAAGAAAGCCGAAGCGCAGAAGAAGATGGGCGAGGCGTCGGTGCTTGAAATGTACCTGAACGCTCTGCCCGAAGTGGTGAAGAACGCCGCGACTCCTCTCGCCTCGACCGAGAAGATCGTGATGTACGGCGAGGGCAACTCCACCAAGGTCGTCCGCGACGTGATGACCAGCGCCAACCAGGTCATGGAGGGCGTGAAGGAATCCACCGGGATCGACCTGCCTTCGATCATCGCCGGCTACGCCGGAGGGATCGCCGCGAAAGGTACGGGCGCCAAGAAGGACGGGAAGTCCGAGAAGAAGGACTGACCGAAACCTCCCTCACCCCGCGGAGCACGCTCCGCGGGGTGAGAAGTGATGTGTTTCCCGCAAGCGGGAAACGTGATGTTTTACTTCGCAAAGTGAAGTTTTGTTGCGCAAAGTGAAGTTTTGCTCCGCAAAGTGATGTGTATTTCGCGCGGGGGCGCGAAATACGTGATCTGTTGCGCCACGGCGCAACGTGAGGTAACAGTTATGACGGGAAAAATGATAAGGGATATCGTCATCCGGATCCTGTGCGCCGCGGCGGTCTTCCTCGTGATCGTCTCGTTCTTCCAACTGATGCACCTGTGCGTCGGTCTCGGGAGCAGCCCCGATAGCAATCCCGATTACGGGGAACCGGAGATCCAAAAGATCATCGAGCGCACGTCGTTCGTGTTATTCTCCCTCGCGTTCTACTCGTTTTCCGCGGTCGCGCTCCGCTTCGATCTGCCCCTGAAACGGAGATTCACCGCCGGCACGGTGA
>JAGCYR010000052.1 GCA_017960705.1 Clostridia bacterium
GGTGCTTGAAATTCTGTTGTTCAATTTTCAAAGATCGTGCGCCCGCGTCCCTTCCGGAAGCTGCCTCCCTTTCGGGGCGAGCTTTTCTATTTTACTATCTCCCGCTCCTTTTGTCAAGCCCTTTTTTAAATTTTTTTCGGGATTTCGAAAAAAAGATCGGCGGGGGTCGAACCGTCTCTTTTTTTCGCTCCGATCGGGCTTTTTGCGACCAAAAACGGCAAAAGCGCCCCGAAAAAACAAAAAGTCGGCGTTTTTCAAAAGAATAATTGCGCAAAGAACTTGCGCTTTCTTATCCGATTATGATATAATAGAAAAAAGTGTTTCCGTTGACGACCCGACGGACCGCCACGATCCGAACGGAAACGCGTACCGTTCGCCGTCGCAATCGCGACGCGGGAAAGGAGAGTTCGGGTGGACAAACAAGTAAACATTTTCCTCGACGTCTTCGGTCTTGCGTTCCTCTTTTTCCACGCCCTGCTCTGCCGCTGGTCCTATACGCGCCGGAAGAAACCGTCGCTCGCCTACCGGATCATGATCATCCTGATCGCGGTGTACGTCACGCTTGACATCGCGGCGTGGGCGATCAACGGAAACGTGTTTGCGGGCGCGCGCGGGCTCCACACGGCGATCCTGCTGCTCTACTTCGCCGTGATCGGATGCATCCCGCCGCTCTGGCTGATCTACTGCGACGACCGCCTGCAGTTCGATCCGAAGAAAAAGCGGCGCCGCACGATCCTCTATCTGCTCTTCGCGGCGGTCAATATGCTCTCCCTGATCGTTCACGCGGCGGGCGTTCCGATCTTCCGCATCACGGAGGAAAACGCCTACGTCCGCGGTCCGCTCTACCCCGTGCACGTGATCCTCTCGCTCGGGTGCATTATCCTCTCGTTCGCGCTGATCTTCAATCGGTGCAAGGGGCTGTCCCCGATCCAAAGGCAGGAATTTCTCGCGCTCTCCATGTTCCTCCCGCCCATTCTGATCGCGTTCCTGATCCAGATCATTTACAAGGGCGGATCGTTTCTGCCCATCTGCCTCTCGATCTCGGCGATCCTGTCCTTCCTTGCCGAACAGGAGCATCTGTTAAGGGTCGATCTGATGACCGGGACCCGCAACCGCTTCTCGTTCGAGCCGCAGGTCACGTGGCTGCTGACGCACGTGCCGTACAACCACACGCTCTTCTGCCTGATGATCGACGCCGACAAGTTCAAGTCGATCAACGACCGTTTCGGTCATTCGGAGGGCGACCGCGCCGTCTGCTCCATCGCGAACGCTCTGATCGCCACCTGCGACCGCAACGATATGATCTGCCGTTTCGGCGGCGACGAGTTCATGGTGGTCGGTCAGCGCTTCACCGAGGAGAACGTGAAGCAGCTGGTCCGCGACATCCATACGGCGGTCCAGACGGTGCAGACCGAGGAGGGGCTTCCCTACCGGCTCTCGGTCAGTATCGGCGTGGCGGTCTTCGATCCCGGGTTCTCCGGAACGCCCGACGAGCTGCTCCGCATCGCGGATACCGATATGTATAAAAAGAAAGCCGAAAAGAAGGCTCTCGACCGCGGCGAATCCCAGCCGCAGAACTAACCGTCAAAAACGATCCCCCCGTCGCAAGACGGGGGGTTTTTATGTTTTTGTGAGAGAGGTCGGGAGATCCGCTTCCTTTAATATATACGCGTGAGCGCGGATCAGCGGAGGAGGAAGACCTCGGGGATAAGGACGTCCGCGCGGATCGGGATCGTCAGCGTATCGCCCGCGACGGTGAACGGAACCTCCTTCCACGACCCGTCCGGGGTCAGGCGGGAGACCTTTTCGGGGATCCGGTCGACCGTCAGTTCCACACCGTCGATCACGTCCAGCCCGATATTGAAGAATCCGCAGAAGAGCGCGCCGTCGGGCATGGTCCCCGCGCGGAGATACACCTCGGCGTCGCCGGGATAATAGACCGGCAGACAGCCCGTCGGACGCAGGATGCGCACCAGTTGTTTTTTTCTCGGCGCCGAGAGGAACGAGAACGCCTCGCTCAAGTTGAATTCGGTATCGGGTGTCCCGGCGAAGACCACCGTTTCTCCCCCTTTGCGGGAAAAGCGCGTCGTGCCGGGTCCGAGCGGCAGGCGCTCGCCGCGTTCCATATTCTTATACAGCGTGGAATCGACGACCACCTTGTCGGACGTCGGCGTCAGCTTTTTCGGCTGCACCTGTTCCGCGCAGAGGAGCCCCTCGGGGTCGATCGAGTCCCCGTTCGGAAGGTCGCCCGTCCAATCCCCGACCGACACGCCGATCCTGTCGCCGTATCCCGCCTTGTCAAGCGAGCGGGCGGCGGCTGCGTCCAGCACCAGAGGACCCGCGAACAGACCGTCGAGCTCCTCTTCGCTATACATGCCGACGTGGTCGCCGTCAAGGAAAACGGCGCCGCCGGGACGGGACGAGAAATAGAGCGGAAGCCCCAGCCGTTCCAGCACCTTCTGGGCGAACGCGTGATTATAGAACGCGCCGTTCGACGGCTGGTACAAGAGTTCCTTCGAGTAGTAATAGGACGGGGTCGACGAGAGCGGGATCCGGCACCCGACGGGGGACGTTTCCGCGACTGCGTCGGCAAGCGTCTCGTAGAACCCGGCGTATTTTGCGAGGATCCGGCGGTACGCCTCACCGTTCTTGACGTCGCCGTTCCAGAGATCGGTGATCCACTGTTTCGCGCCGCGCGCGCCCTCGAGGATGCTCCCCGTAAAGTGCGCGTGGAGCATCGACGCCGACGTACTGTAGCGGAGCTGCGGACAGGTATCGGTCTCCGCGAGCATCACGTCGACCCGCCCGCCGAGCACCTCCCGCTGATAGGCGGCGCGGAGGAACGGACGGGACAGAAAACGCGCCCCGGGGGAGGTATAGTTGGCGTTGTTCAGCCGGACGACGGTCGGATTTCCCTGCCCCGCCAGCGTCCGCGCGATCTCCGCCGCGCCCTCGCAACTGTTCCCGCAGGTACAGTAGGCGCCGGGGATCTTCGGATCGATCTCGTCGACGCCCGCCCGCATCTCGCGAACGCAGCCAACGAGCGAGTCGATCTGGGTATCGATAAAGATTTTCGTCAGGGGATCGTTCAAGCCGTGCTCCGCAATATGCTCCCAGAGCTGTTCCCGCGTAAAGCTCGTTCCGGCGCGGCGGTTGAATTCCGCCATGTGCCATTCACACGCGCACCCCCTGCCCGGTCTTGCCATCAGGCGAAAATCGTCGTCGAGCATAATGAGCGAGGGACGGTGGGACGCCAGCGTCCGGAACACGCTGCGGAAATGCGCCCGGAACGCGGGATCGGCGGGACAGCAGATCTCGGGAGTCTCGCCGGAGGAGAGCCGCACGATCCGGGTAAACGGGAACGGCTCCGGCAGATGCCGCCCGTCGTGACCGAGCGACGCCTGCACGAGGATCCCCGACGGGACGCCGCGCTTTTCGAGCCGATCGCGGAACGAATCGTAGATCTCCGAAAGATACTCCGCCTCTTTCCGCGGGGGCGTGCCGACCGGGACCAGCGTCATCATAAAGAGGGGCATCACGCAGACGCGCTCTTTGACCTGCCGCTCGATATCGGCGCAGATCACGTCGATCTTGTCGGGGATCAGCGGCATTATGGAATAGTTCAGCAGTTTCATCACGGTCTCCTTTTACAATACAACGGAGCCGCCGCCTGATTGGACGAGGGGCTCCGTTTCATTCGGTTTCTTCGGTCGGGTCAAAGTCGAACGGCGCCTCTTCCGGCGTCTCTTTTTGCGGGAACTCCGGCTCGTCTTCCGGCGGGTCGTCCTGCAGGGGAAACTCGGTCGGCGGTTGGTTTTCTTCATCCGGCGGGAGTTCGTCGGTCGGTTCCTCCGAGGGTTCCTCGATCGGCTCTTCGATCGGTTCCCCGGTCGACGCCGACGCGGCTTCGGTCTTGGTCGCGATCTCCTCCGCTTCGGGGAGGTCGGTCTCGACGTCCTCGCCCGTTTCGGCGTCGGTCCTGCCGGCGCGGA
>JAGCYR010000053.1 GCA_017960705.1 Clostridia bacterium
CCACCGCAAGCGGTCCCCCTCCCCCGATGGGGGAGGCAAAGAACGAATTAATCGCCGCAAGCGGCGCGATATGTGCTTCGCACGCGATATGTCCAAGGACGCGATATGCCGCGCGAGCGCGGCGTGAAGGATACAAAACTCCGCCGCGGCGGTCGTTCCGAGTCTTCCCCTTGAGGGGAAGATGTTGAGCGCAGCGAGACAAATGAGGTGGAGCAGGGCTTTGTCGGAGGTCGAATTCGCGAGATACGGGGGGACACCTCATCCGGCGCAAGCGCCACCTTCCCCTCAAGGGGAAGGCTTGAAACGAATGAATCGCAGCGAGCGGAGTGAATTGCGCTACGCGCATTGGGTGACGGAAAAAGAAAACCCCCGCGCCGGAGGGCGCGGGGGGAGAGTTGGAGACGGGATTATTCGGTAACCAGCTGATAGTAGCAGGGAGCCGAGATCACGGTGCCGTCCTCCGTCGTGTAGGTAGCGGCGGCGGGAGAAGCGACCTTCGTGACGGTCTGCTTGAAAGCGGTGCCCGCGGTGGCGTAGTAGTCGCCGTAGACGAAGTACGCGCCGTCGGCGGTCGCTGCCTTCGCGATCAGGCGAACGCCCATAACGTACTTGGACTCGTTGATGTCGGTGTAGATGATGCCGCCTTCGCCGTCGGCTTCCGCCGTGAAGAGCATATTCTCTTCCTTATAGGTAGATTCGCCGTTGACGTCGGTCGCGGCGTTCGAGAGTTTGAAGAGGAGCGTGCCGTCGATGTAGCACTCCGCCCACAGCAGGTACTCCGCCTTGGGAGCGGTCGCCTCGGGATCGTCCGGATTGGCAATGTACGCCTTCAGAGCGTCCTCGTTCAGAAGCTCCTGATGCATACGGACGCCGATGCGGTGCCAGCCCCATTCGTGACCGTTGTCCAGGTTCTCGTAGTCAGCCGCGACCGCGCCGCCGATGTTCGGCCAGCAATCGAAGGTCTTGGTCGTCGGAACGGGGGTCGACATGGTCTCGGGACCGTAGTCGACGGTGCGAAGTCCGCCGTACTCGTAGCCGCCCGCGAAAATGCAGTCGGAGCCGGAGGCGGCGTCTTTCAGCGACATCCAGATAACGTCGTTGCAGGCGCCGGAGTCGCTCGAGCCGCCGATACGCGTGCTGTAGATCGGATCGCCGTTGTTGATGTTCTTCAGAGTCGGGTTCCAGAGGATGGAGTACTCGACGAAGAGATCAAGCCCGCTCGGATTGGCGTCGGTGCCGTAGAAGTGCTTTTCGCCTTCCTCAAGGATGTCGGTGTAGATGGCGGTCTGCGCGAAGTGCTTGTTCTCCATCGGCTCGGTCGTGTACGCGACCTCGACGATCGTGGAGTAGTCCTCCTCAAATTCCTCGTCGCAGTATTTGCACCGTCCCGTGCGCTTGCCGTCCTCGAAGATGGTAGCTTCTTTGGTCACGGTCCAGGTGGGGACGTCGTGTGCCTTAGGATCGGGGTCGATCGTTTCGGTCGTGCCCGGGATCTTCAAACCGCACTCCTCGCAGTAGTAGGACTGTTCGCCCGGGGTGATGCAGGTGGGCTTCAGGTCGATCGTGGGCTCCGCTTCGGGGACGTGCTCGTGCGGGGGTGGGGTGGGGGTCGCGGTGGTGGTAGTCGCGGCGGCGGTCGTCTGGGCGGCGGTCGTCTCGGCGGCGGTGGTCGCGTCTGCCTTCTTCTTTTTACCGCAGGATGCGAACGCAAAAGCGCACATCATCACGGCAAGGAGCAGAGCAAGGATTCTTACGGATCGTTTCATCGGTTTTATCCTCCTGTTATGTGCAGGTGATTCCCTCACCTGTTGTTATCATTATACCAGAAAAACGCCGTGTTTTCAACGGAAAATGACCCCTCAGCGGGAAAATGGCAGAATCCACAAAACGCTCGGTGCGAAATTGTTCAAAAAGACGGAGGGATCGAGGACGGAGAGCGGCGCGCCGGAACGTCAAAACCGCCGAAAGAACTATAAAAACGCCCGTATTCACTGAAAAAACGGGCGTTTTTCGGTTGATTGCTTTTCTTGCTAATTTGCAAGAAATAACACAAATGATCGTACTCGTGATACGTCCTGCGGACGCGATATGTGCGCTGCGCGCAATGACGTGTTGCTGCGCAACAATGATGTGACTTCGTCAATGATGTTGACCGCAAGCGGTCAAATGATGTGGCGCAAGCGCCAATGAGGGGAACGGGAGAATTGCCGTAAGCGGCGCGAATTGCGGGCAAGAAACACCTTGGTTACTTTGCCTCCCATACGGGGGAGGTGGCGCGTAGCGACAGAAGGGGCGATCGATTGGCAGTTCTCTCTTTGTGTGCCCCTTCCACCGCAAGCGGTCCCCCTCCCCCGATGGGGGAGGCAAAGAACGAATGAATTGACGGCAAGCCGTCGTGAATTGCGGGCAAGCCCGCGTGAATTGGCGCTCCGCGCCGTGAATTGCGCTGCGCGCATTGGGAAGCGATATGCCGCGCAGGCGCGGCGTGGGTCACTCGGCGGAGATCAGGAAATCGTAGAGGGGCTGTCCGCCGGGGACGGAGGTTGCCTCGGCGTCCTTGCCGCAGACCTCCGCGATCAGGGAAACCACCGCTTCCCCGTCCTCGTCCGAGACGTCGACGCCGCAGAAGACGGTCAGGAAGCTCGTATCCTTGACGCCCTCGAGCAGAGCCCGGAGACAGTCGGTGCGGTCGGCGGCGTGGCAGACGATCTTGCCGCGGACAAGCCCGAGATACTCGCCCAGGCGGACGGTCTCGCCGTTTACGACCGAGTCGCGAACGGCGCGGGTGACCGAGAGAGACGAGACGTTCTTCATCGCCTCTTCCATCGCCGCTTTGTTCTCGTCAAGCGACTTTTCGAGGTCGAACGCCATCATGACGGCGATCCCCTCCTGGATGGTATAGGTCGGGATCACGACGACTTTCTTCTTCTTTTCAAGAAGCGCCGCCTGCGCCGCGACCATACAGATATTCTTGTTGTTCGGGAGGACGAAGACCACCTTCGACGGGGTGGCGCGCACCTGGGTCAGCACGTCGTTGGTGCTGGGGTTCATGGTCTGTCCGCCCTTGACGATCTTGTCGGCGCCGAGGTCGCGGAAGCAGGCGACGATCCCCTCGCCCGTGCAGACAGAGACGAAACCGAATTCCTTTTCGGCTTTGACCTCTTTCGGAGCGAGGAACGATTTGGTCGCGTCGATCGCTTTGCCGGCGACGCCCTCGATCTTCCCCGCCGCGACGGCGACGGCGGACGGCTTCTTCTCGGTCGTCAGGTTGGTGTGCTGTTCGCGCATATTCTCGACCTTGACGGTCAGCAGCGCGCCGTATTTGACCGCCTCGGAAAGCACCTTTCCGGGGTCGGAGGTGTGGACGTGCAGTTTGACGATCTCCTCGTCGTCAACGAAAACGGCGCTGTCGCCCGCCGCAAGAACGAACTTGCGGAACTCGCCGCAGGTCCCCTCGCCGCGGTAATCCGGGCTCTTGCCGACGATACATTCGGTGCAGTAGGGGAAAACGATATCCTCGGTATTGAACTTGCCGAAGACGGACGCCCCGCCCTCGCTCCGCGCGGCGGCGAGCGCGATCGGTTTTCCGCGCAGGGCGGCGATCATACCATCCAGCACGACGACGAAGCCCATACCGCCCGAGTCGACCACGCCCGCCTGTTTCAGAACGGGCAGCATCTCGGGGGTCTTTTCCAGCGTTTCGCGGGCGACCGCATGGATCTTGTCGAACAGTTCCTCCATCGTCGGGGGATTCAGCTTCTTCCCCGCCGCCTTTTCCGCCGCCTCCGCGGAGAGCCGCATAACGGTCAGGATGGTGCCCTCGGTGGGGTTGGAGACCGACTTGTACGCCTCCTCGGTGCCGAGCTTGAAGGCGCGGGCGATATCCGGAACGTCGGCGCGGGTAACGCCCTTGAATCCACGGGAAATACCGCGGAAGAAGAGCGAGAGGATGACCCCGGAGTTGCCGCGCGCAGCACGGAGAGCGGTCGAGGCGATCTCGCGGGAGACCTCCTCGATGGACTCGCCCTCACGCCCCGCCGCCGAAACGCCGGACAGGGTCATACTCATATTGATCCCCGTGTCGCCGTCCGGGACCGGGAAGACGTTCAGGTCGTTGATTTTCTGTTTCGCGTTCTCCAGATTATTCCCCGCGGAGATAATCATGGAGCGGAACAGAGAGCCGTTGATTTTCATACAGAATGTGCGTTCCTTTCGTCGGGGTTCAACGCTTGTTTCCGAGGAAGAAGAGAGCCAGCGTTCCGGGTCCCGAGTGAGAGCCGATCACGCGTCCGGTGTAGCCGATCTCGACCCGCTTGACCCCGAAGGTCTCCTTGACCCAGCCTGCAAGCTCCTCGGCGTCCTCTTTGCAGTCGCCCTGACAGATGAACACCGTCTGATCCTCCGGCGCGATCGCGGAGCTCTTCATGTGTTCGAGCAGGGCGCGCATCGAGTTTTTGCGCCCCTTCGCCTTTTCCATATTGATCAGATGTCCCTCGTCGTCGACGTGCAGCACCGGGCGGATATTCAGCATCGTGCCGAGCAGAGCCGTCGCGCCCGAAATGCGGCCGCCGCGCTTCAGGTGGAACAGATCGTCGACCGTGAACCAATGGCAGAGGTTGAAACGGGTGCGTTCCGCGTATTCGTAGGTCTCTTCCATCGTATGCCCCGCGCGCGCGTATTTAACGGTATGGTAGACGAGCAGCCCCTGACCGAGCGAAGCGCAGAGCGTGTCGAGGACCATGAACTTGCGTTCCGGGTACTTCTGCGACAGGTCCTCCGCCGCGATCTTCGCGGAGTTGCAGCTTGCGCTGAGCCCCGACGAGAACGCGAGGAACAGAACGTCGATCCCCGCCGCGAGCATGGGTTCGACCGCCTCGATCACCTCGCCCACGCTGTACGCCGCGGTGACGGCGGTGCATTTTTCGCGCAGGGCGTTGTAGAAATCGGAATATTCAAGCGTCAAGCCGTCAAGGACCGAGCCGTCGGGCTTGGTGAGCGTCGTTTTCAGTTCCAGCACCGAAACGTCGAGTTCGGTGATCAGTTCGGGCGTCAGGTCGGACGCCGAATCGGTAAAAATGCGAAAATCCATCTGTCTCTCCTTGTTCGTGACCGGTCGAAACCGGTTGATTTTTTGCGGTTTTTCGGGCATTTTTTGCCGGTGCTTTTTTATTATACCACGCGACGTGGTTTTTGTCAACAGATGTTCGGCTTTTTATTGACAATCTCCCCGGTACAGACGAGCCGTCTGCCGCGCGATCTCGCGGGGGAGATCGTCGGGTCGGACGCCCATCTCCGAGTACTCTTTCGTCAGCGCGTCGCCCGCCGCCCCGTGCAGGTAAACGGCGAGGATCGAGGCGCCGTACGGCTCCATTCCCTGCGCGAGCAGCGAGACCAGAAGACCCGCGAGAACGTCGCCGCTCCCGCCC
Organism: Clostridia bacterium; assembly: GCA_017960705.1. Taxonomy (GTDB): domain Bacteria; phylum Bacillota; class Clostridia; order Oscillospirales; family CAG-272; genus UBA1740. Next base: position 5,427 of record JAGCYR010000053.1, read on the forward strand.
TTGGCGAGCCCGGAGCCGCCGGTCGCGTTGACGGTGACTTCCCCGTCGGGCGAAGCGATCACGGTACCGGCGCCCTTCAGGACGAGGGTGACGCCGTAGGTTTTCGCAAAGTCGGCGGCGACCCCGACGCGGTCGGACGAGATCGTATCGAGCGGCAGTCCCGACAGGCGGGAGAACTCAAGGGGGTGCGGGGTCAAAACCACGGGACGCGCCGCGCTTTTGAGGATCTCGAGCGCGGTCCCGCGTTTTAAGGCGAGCGAATTCAGGGCGTCCGCGTCGAGCACGACGGGACAGCCGGGGGTTTTCAGCAGTTCGAAGAGCGAAAGCGCGAGCCGTTCGCTTTTGCCCGAACCGCAGCCGACAAGGATCGCCGTCGCTTTTCGGGTCAAGTCAAGCGGCAGGAACGCGCCGACGCCGGAGGTAGCGTACGCCGTTCCGATCACCGAGGGCGCGCGAGAGAGGACGAGAGAAACGACCGCCTCGCACGAAGCCAGCTCGACCAGACCCGCGCCGCCGGAAAGCGCGCCCTCCGCCGAAAGACACGCGGCGCCGCGATACTGTTCGCTGCCGCAGAAAAGCAGGGCGCGACCGAAGGTGCCCTTGTTGCCGTCGGCGGGACGCACGGGAAGCAGCGACCCCGCGAGCGCGGCGTCGGTCGTTCTCTGTTTCGGCTGTTTTTTCACTGCGTTTTCCTCCCATCGGGGTTCGCTCAATCTTTTCCGAATTATAATTATAGCACGAAATCCCGTTCTTCGCAAGTCATTCTCCGATTTTCGGCTTTTCGGCAAAAAAGCCCTTTACAGAAACGGGGTTTTGTGATATACTGTATACGGAGCCAAGCGAACCCGCGAACCGACAAACGGAGGAGATGTTTTTATGTCCGACAATATCGTTATCACGATCGCCAGACAGTACGGAAGCGGCGGGCGCGAGATCGGCGAGAAAGTCGCCGAAGCGCTCGGGATCAAGCATTACGACGAGAACCTCATCACCCTTGCGGCGCGCGAGGGCAACCTTGACGAGACCATCGCGAGCAAAGCCGACGAGAGCGCGGCGAACAGTCTGCTCTATACGCTTGCTTTGGGGTCCAACTTCTTCGGGTCGGCGATGAATTTCGGCTACAAGCCGCCGCTGAACGACAAGCTCTTTCTTCTGCAGTCCGACGTTATCCGCCGCGCGGCGGAGGAGGGCAGCTGCGTCATCATCGGGCGCTGCGCCGACTACGTTCTGCGCGAGCATCCGAAGCGGCTCTCGGTCTTCGTGTACGGGGATCTTGCCAACCGGAAACAGCGCGTGATGGAACGGCACGAGGGCATCACCGAGGCGCAGGCGATCGACCTCATCAACAAGACCGACAGACGGCGCTCGTCCTACTACAATTTCTACACCGGGAACAAGTGGGGCAAGTACGACAACTACCACCTCGCCGTGAACAGCAGTCTGCTGGGGATCGACAAGACCGCGGAAATGATCGCGAACGCGGCGAAGCTGCTGATGGAGAAAGATTGACTTGATTTCAATATTCCTTGACCTTGCGGATCACACTCCGCAAGGTCTTTTTCTATCCGCCGGAGAGTTTTGGGGTCGCTGCCCCTCAAGGGGAAGACTATAAGGGAGACGAAGGGGACAAGACGATAATTGTTTACAAAATAGTATGGTTTTTCCGTTTTCGATGTGGTACAATAAAATGAAGAACTATGCGAAGGAGACCGAAATGGGCTTATTCACGAAAATATTCGGCACGTACAGTGAACGACAGTTGAAGCGGAACGCGCCGACCGTCAGACAAATCGAGGATCTCGCCGACAAGTACAAGGCGATGACCGACGCGGAACTCCAGGCGGTCACGCCGGAGTTGAAGGCGCAGCTCGCTGCGGGAGAAACGCTCGACGATATCCTGCCCGACGCGTTCGCCTTGGTACGGGAAGCTGACGACCGGGTGCTCGGCAAACGCCCCTTCCACGTGCAACTCGAGGGCGGCATCCTGCTCCATCAGGGGCGGATCGCCGAGATGAAAACGGGTGAAGGCAAGACGCTGGTCGAGACCCTCCCCGCCTACCTCAACGCTCTGGCGGGCAACGGCGTGCATATCGTCACGGTGAACGAATACCTCGCCCGGGTCGGGTACGAGGAGATGGGGCGGGTCTACGCCTTCCTCGGTCTGTCGACCGGGCTGGTGGTGCACGATCAGTCGCCCGAGGACAAACGCGCCGCCTATAACGCCGATATCACCTACGGGACCAACAACGAGTTCGGTTTCGACTATCTGCGCGACAATATGGTGATCTACAAGGAGCGGATGGTGCAGAGAGGTCACGCGTTCGCCATCGTCGACGAGGTGGACTCGATCCTGATCGACGAGGCGAGAACGCCGCTGATCATTTCGGGCGAGGGCGAGCAGTCGACCGACCTCTACCAGAGAGCGGACAAATTCGCCCGTTCCCTCTCCCGCTTCACGATCAAGGAGACCGACGACAAGGTGGACTACGACGACGTGGCGGAGGACTACATCGTCGACGAGAAAGCCAAGAGCGCCGTCCTGACCCGCGCGGGCATCGCGAAAGCCGAGCGGTTCTTCAAAATCGAGAACCTCTCGGATCCCGAGAACTCTACCCTGCTCCATCACATCAACCAGGCGATCCGCGCGCACGGGATCATGAAGCGCGACGTCGACTATATGCTCCACGACGGCGAGGTCATCATCGTCGATACCTTCACCGGACGGCTGATGCCCGGGCGCCGGTACAACAACGGTCTGCACCAGGCGATCGAGGCGAAAGAGAACGTCAGCATCCAGAAGGAGAGCCGCACGCTCGCGACCATCACCTTCCAGAACTATTTCCGGATGTATAAGAAGCTCTCGGGTATGACCGGTACGGCGCTGACCGAGCAGGAGGAATTCCGCGAGATCTACTCCCTCGACGTGGTGGAGGTCCCGACCAATATGCCCATGATCCGCAAGGATCATCACGATTCGGTGTACCGGACCATCCGGGGCAAATATCACGCGATCGTCGAGCAGATCAAGGAATGTCACGAAAAGGGACAGCCGATCCTGATCGGTACGGTCTCGATCGAGAAGTCCGAAGAACTCTCGGAGATCTTAAAAAAGAACGGGATCAAGCACGTCGTCCTGAACGCGCGGCATCACGCCCGCGAAGCCGAGATCATCGCGCAGGCGGGCAAAGAGGGCGCCGTCACCATCTCGACCAACATGGCGGGGCGCGGTACCGATATCCAGCTCGGGGGCAACGCCGAGTTCATGGCGAAGAGCGAGATGCGCCGTCTCGGATACGACGAGGAGGCGATCGCAGACGCCGTCAGTTACAGCGTGACCGACGATCCCGAACGGCTCGAGGGGCGCCGCGTGTTCCGCGAGCTTGAAAACAAGTACAAAGAAGAGATCCGCCCCGAAGCCGAGCGGGTCAAGGCGGTCGGCGGGCTCTTCGTCCTCGGCACCGAGCGGCACGAGAGCCGCCGGATTGACAACCAGCTCCGCGGTCGAAGCGGCCGTCAGGGTGACCCCGGCGAATCACGCTTCTTCCTCTCGCTCGAAGACGATCTGATGCGCCTGTTCGGGACCGACCGGGTCGCGGGCCTCGTCGCGCGGCTGGGTCTTGACGAATACACGCCCATCAATTCCGGGATCCTCTCGGGGTCGATCGAGAACGCGCAGAAGCGCATCGAGGCGCAGAACTTCGCCCGCCGGAAGAACGTCCTTGAATACGACGACGTGATGAACCAGCAGCGCAAGCTGATCTACGAGCAGAGGCGCGAGGTGCTGGACGGCAAGGATCTGCACGAAACGATGGAGAATATGATCGTCGGGTCGATTCAGTCGAACGTGGCGAAGTACACCCCGGGAGAGGATCCCGCGGCGTGGGACCTCGCCGGGCTCAATTCCGAGTACCTCGGATTCCTGCTCCCGCCGAACGCGCTCCGCTTCCCCGACGGCAAGATCCCCTCTCGCGACGAGCTGACCGAAAAACTCACCGAACTCGCACTGAAGATCTACGCCTCCAAAGAGGGGCTGTTCGGCGCCGAGATGCTGCGCGAGGTCGAGCGGGTCATCCTGCTCCGCAACGTCGACGCCCGCTGGATGGAACACATCGACGCGATGGACGACCTGAAGGACACCGTCGGGCTCAACTCCTACGCGCAGAGAAGCCCGATCAGCGAATACCGGATCGCGGGCGCGGACCTCTTCGACGATATGGTCGAGGATATCCGGACAGGAACCGTCAGAATGCTGCTCTCCGCCGTCCCGACCGAAGCCGCGACCAAGCGCGTGCAGGTCGCGAACCCGACAGTCGCGGGCTTTGCGGGACCGAGCGGAAAACCGACCGTAAGACGCGCGGGCGAGACCGTTCGCCGCACCGACAAGAAGGTGGGTCCCAACGACAAATGCCCCTGCGGAAGCGGGCTGAAATACAAGAACTGCTGCGGACTCCGCGGCGGCGCCGACTCGAAGGGATAAGCGTATGGGATTCGGCATCCTTCTCGTCGGCTACGCATTCTACCTGAATACGATCCTGCCGGTCTACACCATCCCGGTATCCGCTATCGTGATGGCGTTCGGGCTTGCGAAATTAAAGATCTGGAACAGCGGGTTCCGCGGCGCGTGGCGGGTGAATTTCGCCGTGGCGCTTTGGGGGCTTTTCGCCGCGGGGCTCGCCGTCGCGATCGTCTGCGGAGCTTCTGTCCCCGAGACCCTCACCGCCGTCGTGACCGCGGTGCTGTGCCTCTTGGTCATGCTCTTTCACTTCTATCTCGGGTCCGGGATGGTGTCGCTGACGCAGGAGGTGGGGCTGCCCTATCTCAAGGGGCGGGTGTTCTTCTTCCGGACGGTCACCTGCATCTACTGGCTACTCTACGCGTTTCTGAACCTCGACCTCGGGGAGAAACTCGATCCGATCCTCGCGCGGCTCCTGCTCCCGATGGCGGTGGTCGGATTCGTCGCGGCTCTGATCGGGATCGCCGTCCTCTTCTCCTGCTACACCGATATCGGGATGCCGGACGAGAAGGACGCCCCCGAGAAAAAGGGATTTTTCAGCCGTATGAAAGAAAAAAAGGAAGAGGAGGAACGGAAAGATGACTGACGTTTCGGCACGCACTTTCTACCGGCGGCAGAACAAGCTGCCCGTCAAGCGGATGCTGGTCGGACTGTTTCTTCTGTTCTCCCCGTCGATCAACCTCTTCGATCTGCTCCCCGACTTCATCGGCTGCGCCCTGATCCTCTCGGCGCTCTTCGACGCGGCGGAGGTGCTTCCCTATTTCGGGGATCTCCGGGACAAACTCAAGACCTATTTCTGGGTCTCACTCTCGCGCTACCCGGCTCTGTTCGCGATGATGTCGATCTACGCGGGCGACTCGTCCCAGCGATCGATCGTCGCGGTCTTCGCCGTCGGGTACGCGATCGTCGACCTGATCTGCCTGCTCCCCGCGATGGGGTATTTCTGGGAGGCGTTCTTCTACTTCGGCGAGCGCTTCGACTGCCCGGAGGCGATCGCCCCGGTCGGCAAGATCAAGCCCGAAACGCTCCAACGGCTGACGGTGATCTTCTTCATCGTGCGGGAAGCCGGCTCGTGTCTTCCCGAATTCGCCCTGGTCCCGGTCAATCCCGGCGACCTCTCTTCCCCGACCGTCTCGTTCTGGCTCTCGCTCTACCCGAAACTCGCCGTCTTCTCGGCGCTCCTCGTATGGGCGTTCGGGATCTGGCTCTTCGTTATCTTCTGCCGCTATTTCTCGCGGCTGTCGAGCGTCGGCAACGCCGACCGGCTGATCTCCGAGCGGTACGAGATCGACCGGGAACGGATCAACGGTCTGCACACCTTCGAGGGACTCAAGATCTTCTTTCTTCTGATCGCGGTCACGGTCGCGCTCGGGATCGACGTCATTTTCGACCGGGCGAACGTCCTGCCCGACCTGTTCTCCGCCGTCCTTCTGATCGTTTCGCTCCTGTTCCTCCGCCGCCGCTTCAACGGCGTGTTCGTCGGTCCCTGCGTGATCACTGCCGGCGTCTACGCCGCGATCTCGACCGTCACGACGGTACTGACGGGAATCTTCTACGACCGATACAAGATCGACGATCTTGCGGACGGGGTCCCCGGCGCCGTGAAGCTCTACCGGTGGGTCACGGTCTCGGGCGGGGTCGAGGCGCTGCTTGCGATCGCGGTCTCGATCCTTCTGTTCGTCATCCTCGCCCGGCTGATCCCGCTCTCGATCGCGGCGCGCGGAAACGGGCTTCCCCGCCAAACCAAAGAGATCGAGGGGAGCTTCAAAGCCGAAAACGCCTTCTTCCTCGCGGTCTCGATACTCGGCGCCATGGCGACCTTCGTCGGGATCATTCTGGAACGGATCACCCGGTCGGTCGAGGTCCTGCGCGACCCCGAAAGCGGGCTGACCACCCCGGTCCTGGTCTCGAACGTCGATTGGTTCTGGATGGTCCCGCTCGTCCTCTCGATCGTGCGGCTGATCATCATCCTGCACATGACGGGACGGCTTCGCGACGAAGCGAGAGAAAAGTATATCGGTTTTTAATGATACGAAAACACCCGCGCCGGAAACGGCGCGGATGTTTTTATTCGTTTTTGGGAGGATCGTTTTCGGGGGGATCCGCCCACGCGCCGTAGGAGAGCCGGCGCATCCGGTTCAGTTCCGCCGCGACGGCGCGGTTCTCGGGCATAAAGCGGTCGAGCGCCGCGTGGAACCCGCTGCCGTGGTCGGGATAGCGCAGGTGGAGCAGTTCGTGGAGCAGGACGTAGGAGAGACACTCGGGGGGATACTCCGCGAGCGAGAGCGAGAGATGCACCGTCCCCTCCCTGTGGTAGCAGGTGCCCCAGCGGCGCGCCATCTTCCGGACGGTGATCGACGTGGGGGAGAGCCCGGTCATGGCGGTAATGAACGGCAGCAGCTTCTCGGTCTCGGTCTGCACTTCTTTTCTGTAAAACGCCTCGAGTACCGCCGCGCGTTTTTTCGGATCGTCCGCTCTTGCGGAGAGGATCCTCCCCTCCAAAGTGAGCAAAACCCCCGGTGCTCCGACCCGCGGGAGGATAGGCACCCGCCGTCCCCAGAGAAGGGCGTACTCCCCCTCCCCGTAGGTCCGTTCCTTTCCGGGATCGGCGGAGAAGCTCGCGATCTTGCTTTCAAGCCACGCCCGTTTCCCCGAAACGATCCGCTCGATCTCGGTGATACTCACACCGTAGGGAGCGGTCACGCGCACCTCCCCGTAGGGGGGAAGAACGGCGATGGTGACGCGGCGCACTTTTTTTCTGACAAGCAGGACGGTAAAACCGGCGAGCGTGACTGTTTCGCCCGCGCTCACGTTTTTCATCCCGTTCACATCCTTTCCGAGAAGACCGCCGCCTTCCCACGTGGGAAGGCGGCGGAAGAAAACGCGTGAGTCAGACGGGCTGGGGGTCGGCGACGGGGGTCCCCTCGTCGCATACTTCCGCTCCCTCGACCTCGAGGTTAAGATAGGTCAGCGCCTCGCGGAGCACGGTCAGAAACGACTTGTCCACTTCCAGCGTAACCGAGACGCACTCGCCGTCGTCGAGGATGAAGTAGAGGGTCTGCCAGACCGAGGGCGACATACTGACGAGGAAGTTCATCCGCACGTCCACCCTTAGCTCCCGCGGTCCGTTTTCGCCGCGCCGGAATTCTCTTATTTCGGAGAGATCGGAAAGCTCGCGCTGGCAGACCGTCGTGGTCTGATTCCCGCGGCGCTGGTTGACGATCAGCGTCGGAACGCCGTTCATCAGCGTCACGGTGTAGGTGTAGTGCAGAAAGAAGAAACGCGAGTAGAGCCAGATGTCCGCGACGGCGAACAGAAAGAAAGCGATCTGTCCGACGAGCGGACGCCACCAGCCGAAAACGCAGTACAGGACCGAAACGACAAGCCCGAGGGTCAAAAACGAGAGCCACCAGACGGGGCGGTCATTCTGCCGTTTCGGAGTGTAGGAAAAAGTTCGCATAATCCATCCTCAATTCAGTCGTTCGCTTGGTTCGCACCCGAGAGATCGATCACGGGGACCGAAGCGTAGGGTTCGGCGGCGTCGGGGTCGGAGACGAGATACACGTCTGCGCGTATCCAGGATACTCCGGCGAAATCGACCCCGTCAAAACAATATTTGACGGCGCGGTACCAAAGGACGGTCCGCCCGATCTGTTCGGTTTTTTGGTAGCGGTTGCCGAGATCGTCGTACAGACTCACGACGAAATAGCTTTCGTCGGGTTTCTGTCCGACGTCCTCCCCCAGCGTCTCACTGAGCCGCGCCATGGTGTCCCGGCTGAGCCGCAGGGTGAACTGCACGGCGCCCGCCGAGCGTTCGACAACGAGGTTGTCCGCGATGAAGCTGGCGCGCACGTTGTCGTCGTAGGGGACGCGGATCTTCATTTTCTCGGGGGAGAGATCGTGCGTTTCGGCGTATTCGGTCAGACTCGGGGTCATACGGAACGCGCGGAGCTCGCGGGGATAGTATTCCGCGACGAGCAGCCGGAAAACCAGAAATCCCGAGAAAAGAAACAACGCGATCGTAACGAGAATCTTCAAGATCCTGAGAACGGGCCGTTTCCGCCCGGCGTGGTCGTCGTCGATCTCGTTGTAGTCGCCGTACCGTTCGTAATCCGCCATAGCAACCTCCCGCACAATCGGGTCTATTATACTATATTGTTAACGATTTGTCAACAATTCTTGCAAAAATACCCCGGACCCCCGCGCGTGACGAAGCGAAGCGGGACCCCGCCGGTTTTCGTGGGGCGCTTCCCTATTCCGCCGTGATCAGCGAGGGGGTAAAGCGGGTGGACGAGACCCCGAAATAAGAGTGGACGATATCGTAATACTCGCCCGTCCAATGGTAGTTGCCGATATCGCGGGAGTCGCCCGTGACGCGGAAGGTGAGCCGCGCGATCTCGCCGTAGCGGTCGTGCCAGAGCGCGGTGTAGTAGAAAACGCGGTCGCGCTCCCCCGCGGAGATCCCGTAGATCGGGGTGCCGTAGGGCGAGGGATCCAACCCCAGCCCGTCGTAGACCGTCGCGAACAGGTCCGACGCGCTGATCTTCGCCGCCGATTCTGCAAAGCCCTCGGTCGCCCCCGCCGGTTTGATCAGCATCAGCATATCGGCGCTGCGGACGATATCGAGGGTTTTGTTCTCGTTCTCGTAATCGTCGGTCGAGAGCCGGCTGTCGCCGTGATCGGCGGTGACGATGACGGTGGTCTTGTCGTACAGCCCGAGGCGTTTGAGTTCTTCAAGGTACGCCTTGACGATCGTGAAGTCGCCGCGCACCGCCTCGGGTTCGCTCGTGTAGTTCCCCGACATGGTCCCGTCGGGACGGAGCCGCGTGCCGGGATGGGGTCCGTAGAAATGGAAGAAGCGGAAGCATCCCGCGCCCTCCCCTACGGTCAGCCCGTTTTCGCGGAGCGCGATCAAAAAATCGTCCTCGGATTGCGGCAGCGCGGAATCCTCCTTCACGGCTCGCGTGTTGAGCGCGCCGAGCCGTTCCTCGACCGCGGGTTTCATTAGGTACGGGAGCACCCGCTTTGCCGAGACCGACAGGGCGTAGCGCGTGATCAGGAACGGATCATACCGTACCGGGACGTCTCCCGCGGGAGAGTTTTCAAGATAGGGGTGGAGCGGTTCCCCGACCATCGCGGGATCGGTGGTGTAGACGCCGAGGCGGATCCCGTTCTCGTACATCTTGGAAAGGTAGGTGCTGCCCTTCGCCGCCTGATCGATCCAGGTTGACGCCGCGCGGTCGAAATAGCAGTGCGCCCCGGTCAGATAGTAGGTGATCGAGGGATAGGTGCGGGTGTAGACCGGGAGGCAGTCGGGATAGTAGGTGAATCCGTCGAAGCCGTCGAAGAGATCGGGATCCTGCTCCCGCGCTTCCTCGACGTACTTTCCCGCCGCGGTATCGAGGATGAACACGACGACGTTATGATCGGAGGCGACCGTCAGATCCCCCTCGTCGGTGAGCAGGATCGTCCCGTCCCGATCGACCGTCACGGCGCCGTACACCGTCCCCGCCGTCTGCGTGAACAGGAGGATCGCCGAGATTACGGTGACGCCGAGAAAGAGCTTTCCGTCAAGGCGGCGCAGCAGCAGAAATACGGCCAGACCCGCGCCGACGAGCAGGATCGCGCCCCAAACGGCGAGGTTGCCCGCCACGGTCGCGGCGGTATAGGTCTCTTTCTCCCCCGTCCAGGAGATCATCGAGCCGTTCAGGAAGTTCGATTGGATATACCCGATCAGCCCCAAAAGAAAGAGGACAGACGACGCGATCGCGCGCCCCCTCCGCGGAAGCAGCCCCGAAAGGAGCCCGAGTACGACCGCCGACCCGCCCCAGATCAGAAGGAGCGAGCCGAACAGCGTCCCGAACGAGACGGTGAAATCGTTGACGTTGCCGACGTAGGTCTCGGTCATCGGGAAAACGAAGACCGAAAAGAAGAAAAAGAGCGACGACGGCAAGACAGACAGGAAACGGAGAGCGGTCTTGACGCTCCCCGTTTTCGTATCATTCGTCCGCGGCGTCAAAGTCGATCTCCTCTTCCTCGGCTTCGGCGGGCTTTTCTTTTTCGGTTTCGGTCCCGGCGGACTCTTCGGGCTTCGGCTCTTCGGTCTTGCCGTTCTCGTCGACGACCGCGAACTCGTCCTCGACCTCCATATTCTTGGTCTCGTCGATGCCGAGTTTCTTCTTGGCGCGCCGCCAGAAGATGGCGATCGCGGTACCGACGACGGCGACGACGCCCGCCAGCGCCTGGATCAGGAAGGTGGTGGTCGTGGGGTCGACGTACGCCGACGCGGAAAGGGTGAAGAAGACCGAAAGACCGGTCAAAAGGATGGCTGCGGCTGTCAGTTTACGTTTCATTTCGGTTCCCTCGTTTCTTACTTTTTGTTATTCTCGCGGTGCTTTTTGAGCGCGCTGATGATATAATCGGCGGCTGCCGTCCCGCATTTGCCGGGGTTGAACACGTTTTTATCCCGGACGGCGGCGATCGTTTCCTTCCATTCGTTCCGGTGGGCGAGCATGGACGCAACGGTCTCCCCCGCCTTCTCCTTCACGGCGTCCTTTTCAAGCGAGACGCCGATCTGATCCCGGAGCGCGATCTCAAGCGGCGTGATGCCGAGCTTCTCCCATTCGGGGTTGAGGCACTTGATCTTGGTGTTGATAAACAGGCAGGGGCGCTCGGTGGTGTAGGAGAACTCGACCGAGATCCCCGACCAGTCGGTGATGAGAAGATCGGATTCCCAGATCGAACGGTTGGACGAAAAATCGGTCTCGAAGACCAGTTCTTCTGGATCGGCGCCCGCGTATCTCCCGATCAGCTGATCGAGGCGGAGGCGGTAGCGCTTGACGTACTCGGGATGGGGACGGACGGTGATCTTGTAGCCCTTTCCGAGCAGTTCGGAGAGCAGATCGTCGATCACGCTGTCGAGGAGGTTGTCCTCCTGCCACGACGGGGCGATCAGGATCCGCGGCTTGTCAGAGATCGGCGCGGGCACGAAATCGCGGCGGAGATCGTCGAGCAGAACGTAGCCGCAGGGGATCAGCTTCTTTTCGGGCAGACCGTAGACCTCCTCGGTCTTGCGGATCTCCTCCATCTGCTGCGGACCGACGCAGAGGACGGTGTCGAAGTGATCCATCGCGCCCTTGCGGAAGCCCATATGGACGCTCATCATATCGTGCGGGGTGTAGATATATTCGACGTCCTTTTTGACGTAGGAGCGCTTCAGCTGGTAGGTGTTGAGGTCGGGCGTCGTCATCACCACGACCTCCGCGTCCATCTTCATCAGCGTCACGACCAGTTTGCGCGGACCGATGTAGTAGGGCACGAGCCGGGGTTCGGTCTTCGCCCTCTCGAAGATCGCGTCGTCGGGGTCGTTCGTGATATAGTGGATCTTCAGGTTGGTGCGGCGGAGCAGTTCCTCGACGATATCGGCGTAGTATTTCCAGAATCCGCTCTTTTCGGAATAGAAAACGAGGTGCTTGTTGGCGACGTGAAAGAAGCGTTTGTAGTCGGCTTTTTCGCGTTTCCGGTTAGGGTCCTTCCCCTCCGGCTTGCCGGAGCGGGCGAGCGCTTTCAGTTCGGAGAGCGCCGCCTGACTCTTGCGGAGTTCCTCGTAGTCGACGTATTTCTTCGGGTTGATCGCGATATTGAGAAGGTACATCTGTGCGATCGCGGCGAGGTTCGAGAGCGTCCAGTAGTAGGCGATGCCGGCGGGGACGCCGAATCCGAGATAGAGCGAGAGCCCGACCGAGAACGCCATCACGCCGTACTTGTTCCAGTTGCTCTGCTCGGCTTGCAGGACCTGGCTCTTGTTCTGGGTGAAGCAGAGCAGCCAGGACGAGCCCGCGGCGATCGCCGGGAAGATCAGCGTGATCCCGAGTTCCTTGATGGGGAGCAGCGCGAGCGAAAGCCCGAAGAGCGACATTTGCAAAGCGGAGATCGAAGATAAGACCGCCGCGTCGACCGAGGCGAACTCGGCGGCGTATTCTCCGCTCTTGACGAGCTTGACCGCCGTCAGCTGGATGGCGTTTTCCTCGACCGATATGCCGGAGATCTCCGACGCGATCGATTCGATCCCCGAGACCGTCGAAGCGTCGATCCCGAGAACGTAGGTCAGCGGGTTGTAGATGACCTGCACGATCCCGAGCAGAAGGACGAACTGGACGAGGATCGGGATCAGACCGATCCAGACGTTGTAGCGGTATTTCTTGTAGATCTTGGCGTGTTCCTCGGCGATGTACTCGGCGTCCCCGAAGTGGTTGACGTTCAGCCAGTTGACCTCGGGCTGCATCTTGACGAGCTTGATGCTGTTGTTCTGCACCCAGACCGAGAGCGGGAGCAGAATGATCTTCGAGAACAAAACGAAGAGCAGGATCGCCAGCGCGTAGTTCCCCGTCAGGTCGTAACAGAGACGGATCACCGCGCCGAGCGGCGTCGCGAGCCAGGACAGGACTTTGGTCATTATTCTCCTCCGGCGGAGCG
>JAGCYR010000054.1 GCA_017960705.1 Clostridia bacterium
GGCGCACCCCCTTCATCCGCGACATCGACAAGATCCTGCATTGCCCCTTCTATAACCGCTACGCCGACAAGACGCAGGTCTTTTCCTTTTACCGCAACGACGATCTGACCCGCCGCTCGCTCCACGTGCAGCTGGTCTCCCGGATCGCCAGGACCATCGGGCGGGCGCTGCGGCTGAACCTCGACCTGATCGAGGCGATCGCGCTCGGGCACGATATCGGGCATACCCCGTTCGGACACGCGGGGGAGGAGTACCTCGACCGTTGCCTGTACGAGAAAACCGGGCGGCACTTCGCCCACAATCTCCAATCGGTGCGCGTCCTCGACGGGATCTTTCCCTACAACGTCACGATCCAGACCCTCTCGGGCATCGCCTGTCACGACGGCGAGCTTGAGCTGCACGAATACCGCCCCCGCCCCATGACCGATTTTGGCGAGTTCGACCGGATGATCGCGGAATGCGAAGCCGACCGAAAAAAGATCCGCGACCAGATCCCCTCGACGCTCGAGGGGTGCGTGGTGCGGATCTCGGACATCATCGCCTATCTCGGCAAGGACCGCCAGGACGCCGTGCGCGCGCGTTTGACCGACGAGGAGTTCCCCGACGGCTCGATCGGCAGCCACAACGCGGAGATCATCAACAACCTGATCGTCAACATCATCGAAAACAGCTACGGCAAGGGCTATATCGCGATGGACGACGCCCATTTCAAAGCCCTGTCTGACGCCAAGCGGGTCAACTACGACCTGATCTACAAAAACAAGCGGGTGCGCGAGGAGATGGAAAACAGCGTGCGCCCGATGATGGAAGAGCTCTTCGACCGTCTGCTCTCCGACCTTGTCGGCAGGCGATTCGGCTCCCCGATCTTCACCCACCACGTCCGCTACGTGAACGAGGCGCATTACCGCCGCCCTCTCCCCTACGGAGAGGGAGAGCCCGAACGCATCGTCGCGGACTATATCGCCAGTATGACCGACGATTATTTCGTCGACATTTACGCGTATCTGTTCCCCGACAGCAAACGGAAGATCAGCTATAAGGGATATTTCGATTAAACGAAAAAAACAAAAGACGACCGCCCGCGTTTTGCGGGCGGCGTCGTTTTTTGTGAAGCGCGCGGATTTACTGGGGAGTGAGGGTGATCTGTCCGGCGGAAGCGGTGAAGACCAGAAGTCCTCCGTCATCCGTCGCGGTGATCCGCTGGGTGTTCCCGTTCGCGTCGCGGACCACCCACTTTCCGGCTTTGACGCCCGAGACGTAGTAGGTGAGATCGCCCGCGCCGTCCGTAGTGAAGCTGAACGCCTCGGTCCGTCTCGTCGCGTTGGTCACGAAGATCGCGGCGACCTTGCCGATCCGGGCGCCTTTGATCCCCGACGCGGAGATCTCGACGGCGGTCTGTCCCGCCGGGTTCTTGTTCGAATCGCAGACGTACATCACGTTCAGGAGCTGATTGGTCTTCGCGGCTGCCGTCGTGACCTCGACGCGACCCCAGAATCCGTCGTCAGCCGCGGAATAAAGGGTCCCTGAGGCGTCCCGGTATCCCTGTACCGTCGTGACCGCGCTGCCGCCGACCACGTTCTGCAGAACGAGCTTTCCGCCGTTCTTCGAGACGGTAGCGGTCTTGTCCGAGACGGTCGGCTGCGCCGGAACGTGGAGCAGGAAGGTCTTTTTCGCGCTCGAGTTCGACGTGATATTGTCGAAGACGAAGAAGTACAGCGGGATAAATTCGTTCTTGGTATCGTAGACCACGAGCATCCGGCGCGTGACCTCGGACGCCACGCTCGACCCGTACGCCTTCGCGTTGTTCCCGGCGATATAGGCGTAGACCGGCGTCTTCCCGTCGGACTTGAATCCTTCCTCGTGTCCCGTCACCTCGCCGATCAGCGTGTTGCTGTCGGTCATGTAATTCCGGTGCGACATTTCGTTGCCGCCCATACGCTGCTGCCCGTTCCCGCCGATCAGAATGCAGTTGTGCGCGACCGTCGCCTGATGATAGTTTCTCCAATGGTCGGAGCCGTAGGAGTCGTAGTCGCCTGTGTCTCCCGCAAGCATGGTCTTGTACCAGATCTGGAACTGTCCCGCGTCGCGGTGATCGTGGTTGCCGCCCGTCCGGACGCCGATCTTCATTAAAACCGCCGCCTGATCGTCGCTCCAGTTGTTCCGGGCGATGATCTGTCCGAGGAAGCCGCCGTTGTAGAGGATCAGCGGCATATCCTTGTGGCGATCGGACGCCGCCTTCACGCCGTTCGAACTACAGATCAGGTATTCGACGTAGTTCGAGCCGACCGTGAAGTACGAATCGAACTTCGTACAGCTCTTTTTGTAGTATTCGAGGTTCGCGCGCATAGTCGCGTCGTCGAAGAGATACGAAGCAAGGAGCGTGTTACGGCTGTACTCGATGAATCCGCCGTCGTCTGCGTGATCGTCGCCCGCGGCGAACGCGTTTCTGTTCGGCAGCTCGTAGGAGTAAACCGTCCGCATGACCTGTTTCATCCCCGCCTCGTCGTAGGGCATCACGCCGGTCGCCGCCTTGATCAGGATCCCCGAATAGAGGTCGGACGAGAAGCGGATGCGGATGTAGAGCGACGCGCCCTGCGTCACCATTCCGGCGGAATAGTAGTAGTTGCGCGGCGTGACGTACTCGGCGTAAAAACGTCCGCCGATGTAGTTCCACCAGCCGGGATACTCGTCGTAGATCGCGATGGCGAACGCGAGATAGTCGCGCAGAAGCTGGAACTCGCAGCCGTGTCCCGCGACCGAGTACTGTCCCGAGGGCGGGAAACCCATCTCCATCTTGCCGTCGTCGCAGCACTTATGTTCGACGCCCGCGACGATCTGCTGCTTGTCGGCGGACGTCAAGAGATCGTAGCACCAGTCGTAAACGCAGGCGGCGACGAACATCGTCAGCCCGTACTGCCGTTCGGGGTCGCCCGTGATGCCGGCGAAATCCATCGTGTTCAGATGGTTCTTGATCGCCAGGATCGCCGAATATCCCGTGATCTTGTTCCCGGTCAGCCGGTAATCGAGCGCCAGCGCCTGGATCTGGTCGAGGACGTCGGACGAGAAGTTGTTGTGACTCGACGAAGCGGGCAGTTTCCCGGTGGTCGGATTGTTGATCGCCTTCAAATACAGTTTGGCGGCGGTGACGTTGCGGGTGTCGTAGACGGTCGACCTGACCGCTTCGAGCTCGTCCCCGTTGAACATCACGCGGGGATGCTGCGCCCGCGGGGAGACCGACGGGGCGGTGTAGGTCGAGCCGAGGTTCGCCGTCACGCTGCCGAAGTCGGCGCTGAACGAGCTGACCTTCTGCTTGACGGTATTGACCTGCGTGTTGTAATCGGAAAACGACATGGAAGACGAGACGACGCCCTGCCCGCAGAGCGTGCAGAATTTCTCGATCTGACCGTCGGACGACGAGGTCGGCGGGGTGACCAGCCGTTCCGCGGAGCCCGCGGTATTGTGCGCGGTGGGGTTGATCGGGATCACCTCGCTCTTCTTTGCCGAGCAGTTGGTGCAATCGTAGATGCGGATACCGGTCGCGGTGCAAGTCGCGGCGTCGGCGACCCGCCCGGTATCGCTCCAGGCGTGCCCGTCGGTCTCTTCGGTTTTCGTTTCGCCGCAGATCGTGCAGGTGTATTCGATCTCGCCTTTGGTTTCTTCTTTGGTTTCGGGATCGCAGCTGCCTTCCCGGATGACGCGCCCCTCGTCCCAGACGTGTTCGTGTTCGCCCGGGGCGGTGGTTTCGTCGCCATCCGACCTGTTGGGCGACGTGTCGCAGGACGCGAACAGCGCGACACAAAGGCAGAGGCACAGGAGCAACGCAAGGATCACAAGAATTCTTTTCATTTCGTTCCCTTTCTTGATCGAACCCGGCAAAAGCCGACGGTTCCTTGACTATATTATACATCAAAAATCAATAAAAAGCAACCGCAAAGAAAAAAACGGGCAAAAAAGTGATCGCGCCCCCGCAAGGATCCCCTCCCGCGGCGTTTTTTTGTAAGCCGGAAAAATGAAAATCCGCGGCGGAAAAACGCGAAAAACGGTTGCGCGGAACGCGTTTTTCTGCTACAATAGAAGTGAAGAAAACGCAAGAAAGGAACCGTTCTATGGCAAAAACCGTGAAAAGTACGGTCAAGCGGCAGGTCCGCCGCACGGCGAAGCGCAATCCCCTCGCCGCGGTCGTCCTGATCCTGGCGCTCGCGATCGGGCTTGCCGTCGGGTATCTCGCCTGCACCGCGCTGACCAAAAACGACGGATTCTCACTCAAAGGCGAAAAGGCGGTCGTCTATACCGTCGGAGAGGGCGGCGGCAGCGTCACCCTCGGGGAGGACGGCTGGACGCTGACTGCGCTCGGCAAGGACGCAGGAGATCAGGTCAAGGTCGAGACCGATCTTCAGACGACGAACGGCGGCTATACCGTTCCGACCGACGAGCCGGGCGTCTACCGGATCGTGTACCGTCCCACCCACTTCCTGTTCTCGAAATACAGTCTGGTGCGGACCGTAACCGTGAAAGCGGCGGAAGGAGGGGCTGAATAATGGCGGGTAAAGTCAAAAAACTATCCCCCGTACTCGTCGTATTTCTCGCGATCCTCTGTTTTCTCGTCGGCGCCGCCGCGGGCTTTCTCGGCGCGGCGCGGAACAACTACCTTTCCCCCGTCGACGAGTACGCGGAGATCCAAGCGAACGGAAGGAACGGAAACGGGAAAACCGCGGCGTCCACGACGGGTACGCAAAACGGCGGGAACGTCACGAAAAGCGACGAGATCGGCGGGAATCTGCAGATCCATTTTCTCGAGCTCGGGAACTACTACACCGGCGACTGCGTGTATATCAAGGCGGGCGACACCGACATCCTGATCGACGCGGGATCGAAGTATTCGAGCGTGCCGACCATCTCCGCGTACCTGAACGAGTACGTCGAAGACAACAAACTGGAATACGTGATCGTCACCCACGCGCACGAGGATCACTACGCGGGATTCGCCGCGAACGTGGGGATCTTCGACCTCTACGAATGCGAGGTCATCATCGATTTCGCGCAGACCAATCAGAAACCCGACGCGGATATGTATACGCGCTATATCGCCAAACGCGACGCCGAGATCGCGGCGGGCGCGACTCACTACACGGCGCTCGACTGTATCGAGCAGGACAAGACCGATTTCGCCGTGGCGGAGGGGATCAATATGAAGATCCTCAACAGCTACTACTACGCCAATAAGGATTCGTCGGGCGAGAACAACCATTCGGTCTGTATGCTCCTGACCGAGGGTGAAAACAACTATCTGTTCACCGGGGACCTTGAGGAAAAGGGCGAAAAGAAGCTGGTCGAGATGAACGACCTGCCCGAAGTGGTCCTCTACAAGGCGGGACACCACGGATCGAAGACCTCGTCCTCCGACGCGCTGCTCTCGGTCATCAAACCGCAGATCGTCTGCGTCTGCTGCTGCGCGGGAAGCAACGAATACAGGGCGGCGGAAAGCAACAAGTTCCCGTCGCAGGCGTTCGTCGACCGGATCGCGCCCTACACCGATCGGGTCTACGTCACCACCATCGTCGTGAGCGACGAAGACAAGACCTTCCAATCTATGAACGGGAACATTACGGTATGCAGCGACGGGGAAAAGATCTGGGTCGTCTGCTCGGCGTCGGATCTTCTGCTGCGCGAGACCGCGTGGTTCGAGGAAAAGCGAACCTGTCCCGCCGCCTGGCAAAAATAATTCAATTTACAAGTACGACGGCGCCGAGAGGCGCCGTTTCGTATATCCAGCGGCTGTCCTCCGGGGAAAGCCGGACGCAGCCGTGCGAGATCCGCGCCGAGAGTTCGCCGTCGAGGATCGCGTCGCCACGCCAAGTATAGAGCACCGAGTGGAAGAGATACCCACCGTAATAGTGGACCCCCCAGCGGCAGAGATAGACCCCCTCTTTGCCCATAAACTCGGTCCTGTAATCGGTCTCGTACCGCCCGCGCGGAGTCGGATGCCCGGCGTCCCCGACCGAGCAGGGCATCACGCGGAGCACTTCCCCGTTCTCGAGTACCGTGACGGTCAGGCGGGTCAGATCGACAAAGAATACCCACGCGGGCAGCGGATCGCCGAGCTCGCTTTCAAGGAACGCGACCGTCTGTTCCGCCTTCGGCTCGGGCAAAGCGGGCACGGCGGGGGCGAGCGGCTCGATCAGATCCCACGCGACGATCGCTTCGCTCCCCGACGGGTAGCGGACGCGGTAGGAGACGTTGCTCTCCGCCGAGAGCAGTTCGACCGGGACGCTCCCGCCGCCCGAGAGTTTCAGCAGTCCCGGCTGAACGAACGGCGGGAACAGCAGAGCCGGGTCGGTCGGCGCGTCGGTTGCGGGCGGAGCGGTCGGGAGCGGAGGCGGAGCGGCGGTCGATCCCTCCGCCGTCTCGGGGATCCCGGTTGCGACGGACGTTCTCCCGCAGGAAACGAGCCCGAAAAGCAGGCAAAACGCAAGCCAGAACGCCGCGATCCTTTTCAAGCAAATCCCCCCGATCCCGTTTTCTTTTCAGTATGCCCCGGCGCCTCCGAGCTATGCGGCGCGGGGTCGGCGGATCCTCCCTCTCTTGCATTTTTTGTGAAAATGGTGTATAATGAAGGTGAAATCAAGAAAAGGAGGGCACAGATCATGTTGGGAGACACCGCTCCGTTCCGGGTCGCCGGAAACCTGTATTTCGTGGGGACGCACGCCAAATCCTGTCACGTTCTCGCCACGTCGCGCGGACTGATCATGATCGACGGCGGCGGGATCGACACGGTGGACGCGATCCTCGAATCGCTCGGCACCCTCGGCTTTTCACCCGGCGACGTGAAGATCATCCTGCTCACGCACGGTCACCCCGATCACGCGGGCGGCGCCGCACGGCTGCGCGAGATCACGGGCGCAGAGATCTACATGGGCGAGGACGATCTGAAATACGTCGGGTTCGTGCCCGATCACTTCCTCGCGGATGGGGACGAGATCGCGCTGGGGGATACTGCCGTATCCTGCCTTTATACCCCGGGACACACCGAGGGGACCTTTTCCTTCTTCTTCGACCTTGTCGAGAACGGTATGACCTACCGCGCCGGGATGATCGGCGGCAGCGGGGTCAATCAGCTGAAAAAGCCCTATATGAACCGCCCCGACCGTCGCGTTTCGTACCTGATGCGCGGCGCCTTCTTCAAGACGCTCGACCGGCTGGAGGAGGAGCACGTCGATATTATGATCGGCAACCATACCTGGCAAAACGATCAGGACAAAAAATACGAACGGATGTTCGATTCGCCCGAGAATCCCTTTATCGACCCAACCGAATGGCAGAAGCACCTCGATAAGACCCGGGAAGCGATGCGGGCGATCATCCGGGAGGAATCCAAAACCGAATTCGTCAACTACGCGCACCGCGGCGCGAGCGAGACCCGTCCCGAAAACACCATGACGGCGTTCTACGAGGGAATCGCCCTCGGCGCGAACGGGATCGAGACCGACGTGCAGATGACCCGCGACGGAGTGCCGGTCCTGTTCAACGACGATACCCTGCTCCGCGTGACCGGCGAGCCCGGCTCGATCGGGGACTACACCCTTGCGGAACTCCGGAAATTCACGGTCAGAAAGGACGGCGTGACCGACCGGATCCCGACCCTCGAAGGATTCCTCGCCGCCTTTGCGTGGCGGGATATCACCTTCGCGATCGAGCTGAAGGGAGAGGGCGCAGAGGAGGCGGTCGCGGACCTGATCTACCGCTACGGCGTCGACTGCAAGTGCGTCGTCACCTCCTTCGTGCTCGAACGGTTGCGCCGCATCCGCGCGATCGCGCCGGGTCTGCGCACCGGATGGCTGAAGAAGGACTTCGCGGACGAGGACCTTGCGGCGATGGAGAAGGCGGGCGTCGACGAGCTCTGCCCCCGCGCCGTCAACGTCACCCCCGAACGCGTCGAAGAATGGCACGCCCGCGGCTTCAACGTCCGTTCGTGGGGGGTCGCCGACGACGAACTGATGCGTTCCGCCTACGAAGCGGGGGTCGACGGGATGACCGTCAATTTCCCCGACCGCCTCGCCGCCCTGATCGGCAAATAACCCTCCGGTCATATCAAACGCCCCCCGAAGCGGAGAACCGATGCGGGTGGTGTTTTCATTTTCGCCGTTATTACAGGAGATTTTCGTCGTAGACGGCTCTGGAACCCCCGACGAATTTGGGGCGCGTTCTTGCGGCGAGCAGGATCGCGCTGCCGATGTGATCGAGCGAGAGCCGCACCGGGACGGCGACGCGTTTGAGATGCATCCCGATCAGCGTGCCGCCGATATCCAGCCCCGCAGACGCCTGCACGCTTTCGACCAGAACGGGGTGCGCAAATCCCTTGTACGCGGCGGTCGCGAACGACCCGCCCGCCTTGGGCTGCGGGACTGCGTTGACGGTCTCGACGCCGTGCTTCTCGGCGTATTCCGCTTCGACGACCAGCGCGCGGTTCAGATGCTCGCAGCACTGCGCGGCAAGGTAGACGCCCGTCCCTTTCAGTACGTCGGACAGGGCGCGGTAGACCTCGTCGGCGGTCTCGGGCTTCGAGTCGGTGCCGATCTTCGATCCCGTGATCTCGCTGGACGAGCAGCCCACGACGAGCAGGTCCCCCGCCTTGAGTTTCGCGATCCCGACGAGTTCCTCCGCCGCCTGTTTTACCTGTTCATACACCGTTTTGCTCATGTTCTTTCCTCCTTGAAAAGCCGCGCATTCCGTACAGCTTGAAAAAATCCGTTCTGCTGAGCAGTTCGATCGCAAGATACGCGCCGGCGGCGCCGACGATCCCCTGCGCGACGTTGCCGGGGACCCCCGCGAAGGCGGCGGCGAAGCCCTCTCCGATGAACGCTGCTTCGTAGAGGTAGTAGCCCGCGATCATCCAAAGTTCGGCTATGACCGAGGCGATCATAAACCTGAGGCGCGGGCGGCTCTCCCCGTCCCGTTTGACGCGCGCGGGGACGAGCGATACGACGAGCGCCATCGCCGCCTTGATGAGCAGCGTACCGGGAACGTA
>JAGCYR010000055.1 GCA_017960705.1 Clostridia bacterium
AATTTTTTGAAACCGTTGATTTTTCGCCTCAAATAGTATATAATAGTCGAGCTTGATATGCGATGAAGCGAGAGGTTGCTGCTGAAAAGCAGGGAATTTTCGTGGAGTATGTCCGATGAACGGGCGAAAAAACAAGTGCGGAGAACCGCAAACCGTGTCTTTTTCGTCGGGCGGGTCCGTCTCAAACTGCGGCAGACGGATTCCCCGTTTTCGTCAGGGTGTGAAAGATACGCCCGGCACGGTGTGAAAGGATCGCCCTCCCAAAATCAAAGAAGGAGGAACAACCAAATGGCAAACGAGAAACTCAGAGTGAGACTGAAGAGCTACGATCACACCCTTGTCGACGCCGCGGCGGCAAAGATCGTGGAGATCGCGAAACGGAACGGCAACGCCGTGTCCGGCCCCATCCCGCTTCCCACCGAGAAGGAGATCATCACGATCCTTCGCGCGGTGCACAAGTACAAGGACAGCCGGGAACAGTTCGAGCGTCGCACTCACAAGAGACTTGTCGACATTCTCAATCCGCAGGCGAAGACGGTCGAGGCGCTGATGAGCGTCGAACTCCCCGCCGGCGTCGAGATCGAGATCGAGAACAAGTAAGGATCCCCTCCGGCGCGCGCCGGAAAAACCACGCCTCGTGGTCAAGTTGACGGACCGGGTGACCGGAAATCCAACCGTCAACCAATAACCGAAAGTGAGGAAGAACATGAAAAAAGGCATTATCGGAAAGAAACTCGGTATGACGCAGATCTTCGACGAGATCGGAAACGTCATCCCCGTCACCCTGATCGAAGCCGGTCCCTGCCCCGTAACGCAGAAGAAGACCGCCGATAAGGATGGCTACGACGCTCTCCAGCTCGCGTTCGGCGACTGCTCGGAAAAGAAGCTCAACAAACCCGAGAAGGGTCATCTCGCCAAGACGGGCGTCTCCCCCAAGAGACACCTCAAGGAATTCCGCCTCGAAGATTGCTCCGCCGTCAACGCGGGCGACGTGATCACCGTCGATACCTACGACGTGGGCGAAAAGGTCGACATCACCGGGATCACCAAGGGCCGCGGCTACACCGGATCGATCAAGAGATGGAACCACCACGTGCTGAAAATGACGCACGGTACCGGCCCCGTACACCGTGAGGTCGGCTCTATGGGCGCGAACTCGTCGCCCTCCCGCGTTTTCAAGAATAAGAAGATGGCGGGGCAGTACGGAAACGAACAGGTCACCATCCTGAACCTTTCCGTCGTCAAAATCGATTCCGAAAAGAACCTGATCGCCGTGAAGGGCGCCGTTCCCGGTTCGCGGGGCGGGATCGTCTTCATCCGGGATTCGGTGAAAGCATAACGGAAGGAGGAAGTTACAATGCCTACTATGAAAGTTGTTGATATGGCGGGCAAGGAAGTCGGCAAGATCAAACTCTCCGACGACGTGTTCGGCCAGGAAGTCAGATCCGACATCCTCCATACCGCTGTCCGGGCGTACCTGCTCAACCAGAGACAGGGGACCCAATCCACCCTGACCCGCACCGAGGTTTCGGGCGGCGGGAAAAAGCCCTGGAGACAGAAGGGCACCGGTCACGCGAGACAGGGTTCGACCCGCGCTCCGCAGTGGACTCACGGCGGCGTCGCGCTCGGTCCGAAGCCCCGCTCCTATCGCGTGAACCTTGACAAGAGAACCAAACGCGCCGCCCTGATCTCGGCTCTGTCGGGCAAGTGCGCCGCGAAGGAACTCGTGATCGTCGACGCGATCAAGCTTGACGATTACAGCACCAAGACCATGGTCGGGATGTTCGCCGCCGTCGAAGCGGAGAAGAAGCCGATGCTCGTCCTCGATTCGATCGACGAACGCGTGATCAAGAGCTGCGCCAACGTTCCCGGCGCGAAGGTCTCGCACTTCTTCGGCAGCGAGAACGAAGTCGGTGAGAAGGTCGTCTGCTCCGACGTCAACGTCTACGACATTCTGAACAGCGGCAAGCTGATTCTTACCCGCGCCGCTGCCGAAAAGATCCAGGAGGTGTACGGCAAATGAAACTCGCATCCGATATCATCAGACGGCCTCTGATCACCGAAAAGAGCATGGATCTCGCCGCAAACAAGCGTTACTGCTTCGAGGTTGAGAAGTCCGCTACCAAGCCCGAGATCGCCGCTGCGGTCGAGGAGCTCTTCGGCGTCAAGGTCGCGAAGGTCAACACCGTCAACGTGAAGTCCAAGCCGAAACGGATGGGCGTGCACGCCGGTACCACCAGAACGTGGAAGAAAGCGGTCGTGATCCTCACCGAGGATTCCAAGACCATCGCCTTCTTCGACAGTCTGAACTAAGGAAGGAGAAGCGTAAATGGCTACCGTTAAGTATAAGCCGACAACTCCGTCGCGCAGAAATATGCAGGCGCCTTCCTTCGAAGAGGTGACCAAGTTTACTCCCGAAAAGAGCCTGATCACCAAAAAGAAGAAGACTGCCGGCAGAAACAGCTACGGTCGGATCACCGTCCGTCATCACGGCGGCGGCAACAAGCAGAAGTACCGTATCATGGACTTCAAGCGCCAGGGCACCGAGCCCGCGAAGGTGATCGGCGTCGAGTACGACCCCAACCGCACCGCGTATATCGCTCTGCTCGAGGATGAATCCGGCAAGAAGAGCTATATCATCGCTCCGGTCGGTCTGAAGGACGGCGACGTCGTCTACTCGGGCGCCTCCGCCGATATCAAGCCGGGCAACTGCCTGCCTATCTCGGCGATCCCGGTCGGTACCTTCATCCACAACGTCGAGCTTTATCCCGGCAAGGGTGCGCAGCTCGTCCGTTCCGCCGGCGCCGCGGCTCAGCTGATGGCGAAGGAGAACGGTGTGGCGCAGATCCGTCTCCCCTCGGGAGAGGTCCGCATCGTCCGCCTCGACTGCAAGGCGACGATCGGTCAGGTCGGCAACGTCGAGCACGAGACCGTGAAACTCGGCAAAGCCGGTAAGACCCGTCACCTCGGCATCCGCCCGACCGTCAGAGGTTCGGTCATGAACCCTGTCGACCACCCGCACGGCGGCGGCGAAGGCAAGTCTCCCGTCGGACATCCCGGGCCCGTGACCCCGTGGGGTAAACCCGCCCTCGGATACAAGACGAGAAACAGCAAGGCGAGAACCGACAAGTTCATCGTCAAGCGCAGAAACAGCAAGTAACGGCTGAGAAGGGAGCACACAAGATATGAGCAGAAGTCTGAAGAAACCGCCTTTTGTCGAAGTCAAACTCTTCAACAGAGTCTGCGAGATGAACGCAAAGGGTGAGAAAAAGGTGCTGAAGACGTGGTCCCGTGCCTCGACCATTTTCCCGGAGTTCGTCGGTCACACGATCGCCGTTCACGACGGTAGAAAGCACGTTCCGGTATATATCACGGAAGATATGGTCGGACACAAACTCGGCGAGTTCGCGCCTACCCGTACGTTCAAGGGCCACGCAGGTTCCAAGACGTCGAACAACGGAAACTGACAGGAGGATAACTGAGTCATGCAGAAAGAGAAAAGAGAAGCTCTGGAAGCCCGTAAGGCCGCCGAAAAGAACGCGCCCGAGGGAAGAGCGTATCTGAAGTATGTCAGGATCTCCCCCCGGAAAGTGAAGATCGTTCTGGACCTGATCCGCGGCAAAGACGCCGATACGGCGATGGCGATCCTGAAGAACACCCGCCGCGCGGCGAGCGAATACCTCATCAAGCTGCTGAACAGCGCCGTCGCGAACGCCGAGCACAAGAACGCCGAGAAGGGTCTCGGAATGGATACCGCGTCGCTCTACGTTGCGGAATGCTTCGTCTGCCCCGGTCCTACGCTGAAGCGTATGCAGCCGAGAGCGCAGGGAAGAGCGTTCGGCATCCTGAAGAGAACCAGCCACGTTACCCTCGTCGTGAGGGAAAGAAAATCGGAGAAGGAGGTCGGCTAAAGCATGGGACAGAAAGTAAATCCGAACGGCCTGCGCGTCGGCGTGATCAAAAACTGGGATTCCAGATGGTACGTGAAGGATGAAGAGATCGGTGACACCATCGTCTCCGATTACAAGATCAGAAAATATCTGAAAGAGAAGCTCCAGGCAGCCGGCGTCCCGAAGGTCGAGATCGAACGCGATCGGTCGAGAGTCCGCGTGTTCATCCACTGCGCGAAGCCCGGTATGGTGATCGGACGCGGCGGCGTCGAGATCGAGAAGCTGAAGACCGAACTCGAGGCGATGGTCGGTAAACCGGTCGCCGTCAACGTGTTCGAGATCAAGAATCCCGATCTGAACGCTCAGCTGGTCGCCGAGAACATCGCTTCGCAGCTCGAGAGACGTACCTCGTTCCGCCGCGCCATGAAACAGGCGATCGGCAGAACTATGAAGCTCGGCGCCAAGGGCGTGAAAGTGTCCTGCGGCGGCCGTCTCGGCGGCGCCGAGATCGCGCGTACCGAGCACTACCACGAGGGCACCATTCCGCTGCAGACCCTGAGAGCCGACATCGAGTACGGCTTCTGGGAAGCCAACACCACCTACGGCAAGATCGGCGTCAAGGTCTGGATCTACCGCGGCGAAGTTCTCTCCGAGAACGCGAACGCCGCCGAGAGAAGACCCGAAGAGCGCCGTGACAGACGTCCGCGCCGCAACGACGGCAACCGTCGCGACGGCGACCGTCGGTTCGGCAACAACGCCGGACCCCGCAGCGGCGGCGAACGTCGCTTCGGCAGAAATGCCGGTGGCCGGAACTTCAACAAATCGAACGAAGGGGGCAACTGACAATGTTAATGCCGAAAAGAGTCAAGTACCGTCGTGTCCAGCGCGGTCGTATGAAGGGTAAAGCCCTTCGCGGCAACAAGGTCACGAACGGCAGTTTCGGACTCGTGGCGCTCGAGCCCGCCTGGATCACGAGCAATCAGATCGAGGCAGCCCGTATCGCTATGACCCGTTATATCAAGCGCGGCGGTAAAGTCTGGATCAAGATTTTCCCCGACAAGCCCATCACCGAGAAGCCTGCCGAGACCCGTATGGGTTCCGGTAAAGGTTCGCCCGAGTACTGGGTCGCGGTCGTGAAGCCCGGACGCGTCCTGTTCGAGATGGACGGGATCTCCGAGGAAGTCGCCAAAGAGGCAATGCGTCTTGCCGGTCACAAACTGCCGATCAAGACCAAGTTCGTTGCCAAGGAACAAGAGGCAGAGGAGGTTTGAGCCGTGAAAGCAGAAGAACTCAGAAGCATGAGCGCCGAACAGCTCAGCGTCAAGCTGCAGGACCTGAAGAAGGAACTGTTCAATCTCCGCTTCCAGCATGCGATCAACCAGCTTGACAACCCCCACAAAATCACCGACGTTAAGCACGACATCGCTCGCGTGATGACGGTTCTTCGCGAGAAGAACGCCTGAAGGAGGACGGTAACATGGAAGAACGTAATTTGAGAAAAGTCAGAGTCGGTCGCGTCGTCAGCAACAAGATGGACAAGACCATCGCGGTCGCGATCGAGGACCACGTCCGTCACCCGAAATACGGGAAGATCATCAAGCGCACCGTGAAGATCTACGCGCACGACGCGGACAACGCCTGCCAGATCGGCGATAAGGTTTCCGTCATGGAGACCAGACCCCTCTCCAAGATGAAGAGATGGCGTCTCGTCGAGATCATCGAACGGGCACAGTAATCGAGAAACCCAATTCAGAAGTAGGCAGGTCAAAACGCTTGCCGAAGAGAATTCAGGAGGAAAAGATCAGTGATTCAGCAACAGTCTTTAATGAAGGTCGCCGATAACACCGGCGCCAAAGAACTGATGTGTATCCGTGTTCTCGGCGGTTCCCGTCGTCGCTACGCCGGCATCGGCGATATCGTTGTCTGCGCCGTTAAAAAGGCGGCGCCCAACGGAGTCGTGAAAAAGGGCGAAGTGGTGAAGGCGGTCATCGTCCGTACGGTGAAGGAACTTCGCCGCGCCGACGGATCCTATATCAAGTTCGACGAGAACGCGGCTGTCATCTTAAAGGATGATAACACCCCGAAGGGCACGCGTATTTTCGGCCCTGTGGCAAGAGAGCTCCGCGACAGAGATTTCACCAAGATCCTGTCCCTCGCTCCCGAAGTACTTTGATCGGAGGAAACAACAATGAGTAAATTGCACATCAAAACGGGCGATACCGTTGTCGTTCTCTCCGGCGACGACAGAAAGATGAAGAAGGACGACAAGGTCGTCAAGAGAACCGGTAAGGTCATCGCGACCTCTCCCGCCGAGGGCAAGGTCATCGTCGAGGGCGTCAACGTCGTGTCCAAACACACCAAAGCGCGCAAGCAGGGCGACGTCAGCGGTATCATCAAGACCGAGGGCGCGATCTACGCGTCGAAGGTCCAGCTGTACTGCGAGAACTGCAAATGCGGCGTGCGCGTCAAAGCCGGCTACGAAGAGAAGGACGGCAAGAAGATCAAGGTCCGTCTCTGCGCCAAGTGCGGCAAGAAGATCTGAGGAGGAGGATAAGACAATGTCGAGATTTGCCGAAAAGTATAAAACCGAAGTCGCTCCTGCTCTGATGACGAAATTCGCCTACAAGAGCCCCATGCAGATCCCGCGCTTCGACAAGATCGTGATCAACGTCGGCGTGGGCGACGCTCGTGAGAACGCCAAGGTCATCGACAACGTGATCGACGAGATCACTATGATCGCGGGTCAGAAGGCGGTTCCCACCTACGCGCGGAAATCGGTCGCGAACTTCAAGGTCCGTCAGGGCATGAAGATCGGCGTCAAGGTGACGCTCCGCGGCGAGAGAATGTACGAGTTTATGGATAAACTCTTCAACTTCGCTCTCCCCCGCGTCCGCGACTTCAAGGGCATCAACCCCAACGCTTTCGACGGAAGAGGGAACTACTCTCTGGGTCTCAAAGAGCAGTTGATCTTCCCCGAGGTCGAGTACGACAAGGTCGAGAAGATCCGCGGGATGGACATCGTGTTCGTCACCACCGCCGGAACCGACGAGGAAGCCAAAGAGCTGCTGGCTCTGATGGGCGCTCCCTTTTCCAGATAATGCAGGAGGAGAACGGAAATGGCTAAGAAATCAATGATTCTGAAACAGCAGAGGACCCCCAAGTTCTCTACCAGATCCTACAACCGCTGCAAGATCTGCGGGAGACCTCACGCGTACCTCCGGAAGTACGGGATCTGCCGTATCTGCTTCCGTGAACTTGCCTACAAGGGCGAGATCCCGGGCGTCAGAAAGGCGAGCTGGTAATCCGAGAAGCCTCAACCGACCGGAAGGAAAGCCGGCGCGGCTTTAACCGCCGGTCAGCCGCCGCGAAAACCGCGGCAGCAAGAAAAAACAAACTTGCATAAAGGAGGATTCAATATCCATGCAAATGTCAGATGTAATCGCAGATATGCTCACCCGGATCCGGAACGCCAACGACGCGAAGCACCAGACGGTTGACGTCCCCGCCTCCAACATGAAGCGCGCCATCGCCGATATTCTTCTCGAAGAGGGGTATATCAAGGCGTTTCAGGTGATCGAAGACGGCAAACAGGGGATCATCCGCATCTCGCTGAAATACGGCGAGGGCAAAGCGAAGGTCATTCACGGTCTTCGCCGCGTCTCGAAGCCGGGTCTTCGGATCTACGCTTCCTGCGAGGATATGCCGAAGGTGATGAACGGACTCGGGATCGCGATCGTGTCGACGTCGAAGGGCGTTATGACCGATAAGAAAGCAAGACTTGCCAACGTCGGCGGCGAAGTGCTCGCCTTCGTGTGGTAAGAGCGGGGAGGTACTGAAATGTCAAGAATCGGAAGAGAACCCATTACCATTCCCGCAGGCGTGACCGTCAACGTTGCCGAGGGCAACGTCGTGACGGTGAAGGGCAAACTCGGCGAACTCACCGAGACCTTCAATCCCGCGCTCGGAATCAAAGTGGACGGCGCGACTCTGACCGTCTCCCGCCCCGACGACGAGAAGGAGAACCGTGCGCTTCACGGTCTCACCCGCGCGCTCATCGCCAATATGGTGAAGGGCGTGACCGAGGGCTTCTCGAAGAAACTCGAAATCGTCGGCGTCGGCTACAAAGTCGAAAAGCAGGGCAAGAAGATCGTTCTCAACCTGGGACATTCTCACCCGATCTATTTCGAGGAGGGGAACGGGATCACCTTCGAGATCCCCGACAACACCACGATCATCGTCAAGGGTTACGACAAGCAGGCAGTCGGGCAGATCGCCGCTGTGATCCGCTCCAAGAGACCGCCTGAACCCTACCTCGGTAAGGGCGTGAAGTACTCCGGCGAAAAGATCCGCCGCAAAGCCGGTAAGACCGGTAAATAATTGAAAGGAGAACGAACTCATGGTCAAGAGAACAGATAAGAACCGTCAGCGTCTGAAAAGACATCTGAGAGTGAGAGGGAAGATCTCGGGGACCGCGGAGCGTCCGCGTCTCTCGGTGTTCCGCTCGAACGCGCACATCTCGTGCCAGATCATCGACGACACGACGGGCACGACTCTGGTTTCCGCCAGCACCTATGAAAAGGGATTCGAGGGGATCGGCTCCAACAAGGCGGCGGCGAAAAAGATCGGTCAGCTGATTGCCGAAAGGGCA
>JAGCYR010000056.1 GCA_017960705.1 Clostridia bacterium
GCGTCTCCCGGCGCCGCGTGCGGCAAGATCGTCTTCACCGCCGAGGACGCCAAGGCGTGGAAGGCGAAGGGCGAGAAGGTCGTTCTCGTACGGCTTGAGACCTCTCCCGAGGACATCGAGGGTATGAAGGCGGCGCAGGGTATCCTGACGGTCCGCGGCGGTATGACCTCCCACGCGGCGGTCGTTGCCCGCGGTATGGGTACCTGTTGCGTTTCGGGCTGCTCCGCGATCACCAACTTCGACGAGGACAAGAAGACCTTCGTTCTGGCGGGCAAGACCTACCACGAGGGCGACCTGATCTCGATCGACGGTTCGACCGGTAACGTCTACGACGGCGCGATCGCGACGGTCGACGCCACCGTTTCGGGCGACTTCGGCAGAATCATGGCTTGGGCAGACAAGTACCGCAAACTGTCCGTCCGCACCAACGCCGACACCCCGCGCGACGCCAAGAAAGCGCGCGAACTCGGCGCCGAGGGCATCGGTCTCTGCCGCACCGAGCATATGTTCTTCGAGGGCGACCGTATCGACGCCTTCCGTGAAATGATCTGCGCCGACACCGCCGAAGAGCGCGAGGTCGCGCTGAACAAGATCCTGCCGATGCAGCAGGGCGACTTCGAGCAGCTCTACGAGGCGATGGAAGGCAACCCCGTGACCATCCGCTTCCTGGATCCGCCGCTCCACGAGTTCGTTCCGACGAGCGAAGAGGATATCGCGCTGCTCGCGAAGGCGCAGGGCAAGACCGTTTCCGACATCAAGTCGATCATCGCGGCTCTCCACGAGGCGAACCCGATGATGGGTCACCGCGGCTGCCGTCTGACCGTCACCTACCCCGAGATCGCGCGTATGCAGACCAAGGCGGTCATCCGCGCCGCGATCAACGTGCTGAAGAAGCACCCCGACTGGAAGCTCGTCCCCGAGATTATGATCCCGCTGGTCGGCGAGGTCAAGGAACTCGCGTTCGTGAAGAAGATCGTCGTCGAGACCGCGGACGCCGAGATCGCCGCCGCGAAGTCCAACCTCAAGTACGAGGTCGGTACGATGATCGAGATCCCGCGCGCCGCTCTGACCGCGGACGACATCGCGAAAGAGGCTGAGTTCTTCTGCTTCGGTACCAACGACCTGACCCAGATGACCTACGGCTTCAGCCGTGACGACGCCGGCAAGTTCCTCGGCGCGTACTACGACGCCAAGATCTTCGAGTACGATCCGTTCGCGAAGCTCGACCAGGTCGGCGTGGGCAAACTGATGAAGATGGCTGTCGAACTCGGCAGAAGCGTCCGTCCCGATATGCACTGCGGTATCTGCGGTGAGCACGGCGGCGACCCGACGTCGGTCGAGTTCTGCCACCGGATCGGTCTCTCCTACGTTTCCTGCTCGCCCTTCCGTGTGCCGATCGCTCGCCTCGCGGCAGCTCAGGCGGCTCTGAGATAAGGGCAAACCTACCAACAAAAAACCTCCCGTGCCGATTCCGGCACGGGAGGTTTTATTATGCCGCGCTCCGCGCGGCAATTCACGCGCGCAGCGCAATTCACGCCGCCTGCGGCAATTCACGCGCGCAGCGCAATTCATCCGTTCCCCCGCGCCCCGCGCGGCATTTCCTTGACTTTCCCCCGGTTTTGTGCTATACTGAAACCAACCTCCCGAAAGGAGAAATACAAGATGACGCAACGCGAAATTTTCGGCGCGGCTCGGTTCGTCGGGCGAGAGGACAAGTCCGGCTTTGCCGTTCTGCGCGGGCATTTCCAACTGAAGAAAAAAGGGAAGGCGACCCTCCGCGTGGTTGGGCTCGGCTTCTTTACCTGTTATATCAACGGACAACGGGTTTCGGACGACCGTTTTCTGCCGCTGTTCACCGACTACGAGGCGCGGAAGGACTACCCCGCGGGCGAGACCCTGACGGGGCATCGGCTCTACGTTCCCGAATACGATATCTCCGACCTCGTAGAGGAGGGCGACAACCTGATCGCGATCAGCTTCGGCGGCGGCTGGTACACCATCACCAGCTACCGTTTCGAGCCCCAATGCCGCTTCGGCGACCCAAAGGCAATCTGGCGCGTGATCACCGACGAGGGCGACTTCGTTTCCTCGGAACAGGACCTGATCGCCCCCGGCTACGTCACCGACTACGAGTTCTCGACCCACGAGTTCCAGGATCGCACGGGCTTCGACCCCGCGATCTACACGCCCGACTTCGACGAGAGCGGATTGCCCCACGCCGCGCTCGCCCGGCAGATCGAGACCGAGTACCTTACCACCGACTGTCCCGCCGACCGCGTGATCGAGACCGTCACCCCCAAATTCCTCTGTGAGCGCGACGGGGTCAAGGTCTACGACACCGGCAAGAATCTGTCGGGGGTCCCGGTTTTCCGTCTCGGGGAGCAGGGGTTTGCCGAGGTTTTCTTCTCGGAGGAGTACACGAAGGACTGGATGCCCGATCCCGACCACAACTTCAAACAGGAGTATCGGGTCAAGGGCAAACCCGGTTCCGTGGTCTCGCCCGACTTCACCTGGTTCGGCTTCCGCTACTTCTCGGTGGTCGGCGACGCCGAGCCGCTCAAGGTCGAGTTCATTCATACCGACCTTGCCGTGACGAGCAATTTTGAATCCGACAACGAGATGTTGAACTGGATCTACCGCACGTCTCTTCACACCGAGTTCTGCAACCTGCACACCGGGGTCCCTTCGGACTGCCCGCACATCGAGCGGCTGGGCTACACCGGGGACGGGCAGCTGACGGCGCTGTCTCTTATGACCATGACCGACGCGAAGCCGCTTTACCGCAAGTGGATCGGGGATATCCTCGACTGCCAGGATACGAAGACCGGGCACGTCCAGTACACCGCCCCGTACTTCCGCTGCGGCGGCGGACCCGGCGCGTGGGGCTGCGCCATCGTCGAGATGCCCTACCTCTACTACAAACAGTACGGCGACGACTCGCTCGCCCGCGCGGCATATCCGCAGATGAAGCGCTATTTCGACTACCTTGAAGCGCATTCGGTCGACGATCTGGTCGCGTCCGACAAGGCGGGCGAATGGTGCCTCGGCGACTGGTGCACGCAGACCCGGGTGGTGCTCCCCGCGGCGTTCGTCAACAACTACTACTACGTCCGCAGTCTGACCCGCGCCGTCGAGCTCGCCAAACGCTTCGGCTATGACAAGGATATCCCCGTATTTGAAGACCGCATCGCCCGTCGCAAAGCCGCGCTGACCGCCGCGTACTTCAACACCTGGGACGGCAACTTCATCGGGGGGCTCCAGGGCGCGAACGCCTTTATGGTCGATCTCGGTCTCGGCGACGAGCGCACCTATAACAATCTCGTCAGGATCTATTCCGAGACCGGCGCGCTCGATACCGGTATCTGCGGCACCGAGGTCCTGCTCCGCGTCCTCTGCGAGCGGGGCGATATCGAACTCGCCGTGAAGCTTCTTTCGCCCGAAAAGCCGGTCGCCTTCCGCGCATGGCGCGACGCCGGCGCGACCACGCTCTGGGAGTATTTCTGCGGCTCGACCCGCGTCCGCTCGCACAACCACCCCATGTTCGGCTCCGCCGTCACCAACCTGTTCCGCTTCTTGCTCGGTATCCGGGACGCCGGCGACGCGGGCTTTGATAAGGTTACGATCTCCCCGTACCTCCCCGACGGTATGAACCGGCTCGGGGGCTATCAGACCGTCCCGAAAGGGAAGATCTCGGTCTCGATGCTCCGCACGGGCGACAAGATCCACGTCACCGTCACGGTCCCCGAAAACCTCCCCGCCGCCTTCCGCTACGGCGACGTCACCCTCAACCTCCAACCCGGCACGACCGAATTGACGGTTTGAAAGTGTTGGCGCGCATCTGCGCGCCAACAATGACGTAGCCGCGTTCGCGGCTAATGATGTGAACGACTGCGCCGTTCAATGATGTAGCCGTCTACGACGGCCAATGATGTGTTGCCCGCGTCGATTTCGACGCGGGCAACGTGTTATTTTCTCAAGAATAATAGGATCGCCGCACCGAGCAAAATCCGGTAAACGCCGAAGGGGAAGAGCCCGCGGCGGCGGACGAAACCGACGAGCGCGCGGATCACCGGAAGCGAGACCAGAAACGAGACGAGAAAGCCGAGGAGCAGGAGCAAAACCGCCCGCGGATCGAGCTCGTACCCCGGCGTACCGGAAAGGGAGCGGACGGCGAACTTCGCGATCTTGAGACACGAGACCCCGACCATCACCGGGAGCGCCATAAAGAACGAGAATTCCGCCGCCGCAGAGTCCGAGACGCCCGAAGC
This sequence comes from Clostridia bacterium, assembly GCA_017960705.1. GTDB lineage: Bacteria > Bacillota > Clostridia > Oscillospirales > CAG-272 > UBA1740. The sequence goes on from JAGCYR010000056.1 coordinate 4,269, forward strand.
GCGGCCGCCGAGCAGACACGACCCGCTGCGGGAGGTGCCGGGGACGATCGAGAGCAGCTGAAAGAATCCGATCGCAAGCGCCCGCCCGCACCCGATCTCCCGCCAATCAGAGACCGTCGCGCGGGGGCGCGGGAGC
>JAGCYR010000007.1 GCA_017960705.1 Clostridia bacterium
GTCGAGGGGGCGGGTGGAAAGATCCCCGTGATTATGGGCGTCGGTTCGAACTCAACGGCGCACGCGACGGAACTTGCAAAACGGGCGAAGGCGGGTGGAGCCGACGCCGTGCTCGCGGTCACGCCCTACTATAACAAGGGGACGCGGGACGGGATCGTCGCGCACTATCACGCGATCGCGGACGTCGGGCTTCCCGTGATCGTCTACAACGTTCCGGGCAGGACCGGGGTCGATCTTTCGGTCGAACTCTACCGAAAGATCGCGGCGCATCCTTTCATCTCGGGGGTGAAGGAGGCGGGGGAGGGGTACGACCGGCTGCACGATTTCGCTTCGGCTTTCGGCGACCGTCTGCCTCACTATACCGGGTGCGACGCGGCGATCCTGCCCGCCGTTTCCGTGGGCGCCTCGGGGGTGATCTCGGTGGTCTCCAACCTGATCCCGCGAGAGACCCGCGAACTGTATCGCGCGGCGGCGACGGGGGATCTTGCAGAGGCGCGCAGGCTGACTCTTTTGCGGCTGCCCCTGATCCGGGCGCTGTTCGAAGAGACCAATCCCGCCCCGGTCAAGCGGGCGATGGAGATCTGCGGGCTTGCGGGCGGGGAGCTCCGGCTGCCGTTATCACCTGTCAAGCGGGAATTGTCCGACCGTTTGGCGGCGCTGCTCGGGATGGTCTGACCCGAAACCGGAAAACCGTTGCGTTCGGCGCGTAGATGTGCTATACTCTTTGGTGAAAGGGTTCTCCGCCGCACTCTTTTACCATCATAGCACACCCCCCGCGCAAAGTCAACAAGGGAAGAGCAAAACGGCGGGCAGAAAAGGGGATGACCGATGAAAAAACGAAAAACGACCGACGTCTATCTCTGTTCCGCCGTCCCGGAGGGCGGTATTCTGCACTACGCGCTGTCGGGCTCGGGGGAACTCACCCTGCTCGGTACGCTCCCGCTCCCGTCCCCGAACTATCTCGTTTTTGAGGGCGGCTCCGCCTACGCGACGGTCTCGGATGCGTTTCCCGACACGGGCGAGGGCGGCGTGATCCGACTCTCGGTTTTATCCGACGGTTCGCTTTCTCCCGAGGGGGAGATCCTGCCGACCGGGGGATCCGGCGCCTGTCATCTTGCCGTCGACGGGGAGGATATCTACGTCGCGAACTACGGTGCCGGCAGCGTGACGAAGGTCGGGGGGAAAACGGTCGTCCACGATGGGAACGGATCCGACCCGATCCGACAGGAGGCGCCGCACTGTCACTCGACTTTCTTCTCCCCCGACAAAAAGTATCTGCTCGTCTGCGATCTCGGGCTGGATACCGTTTTCGTGTACGACAGGGAACTCCGTGAGGTCTCGCGGGCGAAAGTGCCGGACGGGGCGGGCTGCCGTCACCTCGTTTTCACAAAAGACGGGCGCTTCGTCTACGTCGAGAACGAGATGGGCTGTTCGGTCTCGGTCTTTTCGTGGGAGGACGGGAGGCTCACCTACCGCTCGACCTTACCGACCCGCACCTACGCCCCGCACGACGGACCCGACAAGGGTTCCGCGATCAAGCTGTCGAAAAACGGGCGGAGGCTGTATATCACCAACCGGGGCGAAAACGAGGTCGTCACGCTCTCCTGCCGCGGGGAAAAACTCCGCGTGATCGGACGGGCGCCGACCGGGGGCGACGAGCCGCGGGACTTCGCGCTTCTGGCGGGCGAAAAGTACGCGATCGTCACCAACCAGTTCGGGAACAGTTTCCGACTTTACAGGGTGAAGGGGCTGCGGAAAAACCGCCTGTTCACGCTTTGTACTGTCGATCTTCCCGGGGCGATCTGCGTGACCGAAAGGGCAGAGTGACGCCGAGAAAAATCGGCGCGAAAAACAGAGAAAAGTACGGGCGTCCCCCTTGCTTTTCTTTTTTTTTTATGCTATACTCTATAAGTAAAAGTATGCGTTTTCGGAGGATTTCTCGGTTATGTCGGATACCAGGTCGTTTTACGAGAAGGTGCGGGACCCCAAGTTCTGGGAGACGGTACGGACGTCCCCGGACTACGCGCGGATCCGCGAATATCTGCTCTCGGAGTGGAAGGATTACGCCGATTGCGTGATCCCAGCGCTGAAGTTCAGCGATTACCGCAAGTTCTTCGATTCAGGCGAACGTGATACATATGAGAACAGCTACTATCTGCGCCGCCAGATCATGATCGTTGCGTCCTTCCTTGCGGCGATCTATCCCGACGTTCCCGAATACTTAACCCGGCTTGAGGACGCGCTCTTCGCCGTTGCGAGCGAATACAGCTGGTGTCTGCCGGCGCACGCGGCGAGCGTGACGGTCGACGATCCGCTCTATCTGATCGACCTGTTCGCCGCCGAGACCGGCGCCGCGTTCGGCGAGATCTCCCTGATGCTCGGGAACCGGCTTTCGCCCCTGATCCTCGGCATGATGAAGCGCGAGGTGCAGACACGGATCATCGACCCCTTCTGCTCGGGTAAAAAGTTCTGGTGGCAGGCCACGACCAACAACTGGGCTGCGGTCTGCGCCGGCGGGATCGCCAGCGCGGTCTGGTGCTTCCGTCCCGATATCTTCATGCAGCTTCGTCCGCGTTTCCGCGATTCGATGGACAACTTCTTATCGGGCTACGGCGACGACGGTTTCTGCCTCGAGGGGATCGATTACTGGATCTACGGCTTCGGCTATTTCCTCTGCTACGCCGAGCTGGAGCGCTACGCCACGAACGGGAAATACGACTACTTCAAACTGCCGAAGGTCAAAAAGATCGCGACCTACGCGCAGAAGATCATCATCACCGCCCCCGACGTGACGGTCAGTTTCTCGGACGGCTCGAAACACGAATCGGTTTCCGCCGGGCGGCTGCATTTCCTGCGCAACGAATTCGGCGAGGATATCGAACTGCTCCAGCCGAATTTTCCCCGCTTCGTGCGCGGCTGCGCCAATTACTCGCTCGCCTCGCGGGAAGTCGCGTGGTTCGATTCGTCGATCAAGGTCGAACCGGTCAAGGAGAACACCGTCTACCGCGCCGAGAACGCGCAGTGGTGGATCGTGAAGAATCCCACGTTCGGTTTTGCCGCGAAGGCGGGGCATAACGACGAGCCGCACAACCACAACGACGTCGGCAGTTTCATCGTCGCGAAAGACGGTGAACAGGTCTTCGGAGATCTCGGCGCGGGGCTTTACACCCGCCAGTATTTCCGCGAATCGACCCGCTACAAGATCATCAACTGCTCGTCGCTCGGACATTCGGTGCCTTATTTCGGGGAGACCGTGCAGAAACCCGGCAAGCAATACCGCGCCGAAAACGTCAGGTACGGCGACGACGCCTTCTCGTTCGATCTCGCGGGCGCCTACGGGGACGAGAAGCTCCCCGCGTTCTCGCGTACCTTCACCGTCACGCCCGATTCGGTCACGGTTTCCGACAAGTTCGATTGGAAAGGGGAAGCCCCCGCCGTCGAACGGTTTATGCTCTGGACAGAACCGACGGTCACCGATAACGGCTTTACCGTTTCCGGTCTCACCTGCCGCTTCACGGGGAAGGTGAAGAAGATCGCCGCCGTTCCCTTTGCGTACGAGATCCATCATGCGGGGGGCAAGACCCGTGGGGCGTGGTTTATCGACGCCGAACTGGAAAAGGGCGCCGACGCCTGCACGCTCACGATCACGTTCTGATTCTGCCGAAAGGAGACCGAGATGTCCCTCTACGACGTCCTGTACCGGGATCGCGACCTGATCGTCGTGAACAAAGCGCCGGGGCTGCTCTCCCAATCCGACAGAAGCGGGGACCCCGACCTTCTGACCCTGCTTTCCCGCGAGACCGGACGCCCCGTCTTTCCCGTACATCGGCTTGACCGCGGGGTCGGCGGGCTGATCGTCGTCGCCGCGAATCAACGCGCCGCGGGAAACCTCTCGCAGCTCGTCTCACGCGAGGACGGCGCTTTCAAAAAGGAGTATCTCGCCGTTCTGCACGGCAGATTCGACGCGGAGAGCGGAACGCTGACCGATCATCTGCTACGGAACGGCGGGCGAACCCGCGTCGTCCCGGAGGGGACCAAGGACGCGAAGATCGCACGGCTGGCGTAGCGCGTGCTCGGAGAAAACGAGGTTGACGGAATCGTTCTGTCGCTCGTCGCCGCGCGGCTCTTCACCGGGCGCCCGCACCAGATCCGCGCCCAGTTTTCAAACGTCGGGCATCCCGTCGCGGGGGACGGACGGTACGGCGCGCACGACAGATTCCCGCCGATCGCTCTGTTCTCGACCCGGCTCTCGTTCCCGCATCCCGTGACCGGGAAGCCCCTTTGTTTTTCCGCGATCCCGGACGGCACGCCGTTCGATCGCTTTTCGATCCCCTATCCCGGGGAGAAAGGTTTCTTTGATGACCGAGATTGAAAAAACGGCATTCGATCTGATCCGCGCCGCCGCGTCGGGATCTCCGTACGAGATCCCTGAGACGGCGGACCTCGCTATGCTCTATCGGATCGTGCGCCGTCAGCATCTCTCGGCGTTTCTGTGGGAATACGCGTCGCGCCTGCCCGATTCTCCCGTCCGCAGGGCTTGGGAGAGGGACAAGGAGCTCGCCGCGCTGAAGAACCTGACCTATACGGAGGAAAAGGAAAACGTCGACCGGGCGCTGTCGGCCGCGGGGATCCGCTTTCTCTACCTGAAAGGCAGCGTCCTGAAACGACTCTGGGGCGACCCGTCCTTCCGCTACATGGGCGACATGGATTTTCTCTACGAAGGGGACGACACGGCGCTTCGCCGTGCGCTCGAATCGGTCGGCTATACCGCCAAAAATTTCACTTCTCGGGATTTTTCCCACCATTTCGTGTTTGCCAAGGACCCGTGGTTCAGTTTGGAGCCGCACTTCGAGTTGTTTGACTCCGACGATCCCTACGCAGGGAAACTGACCGGGCTTTTCGACCGGGCGACGCCCGACCCCGCACTGCCGGGGCGGTTCGATATTTCGGAAGAGGACCTGTACCTGCACTGCCTGCTCCACGCCCGCAAGCATATCGTTCACGGCGGGATCGGCGTGCGTTCGTTCCTCGATTTCGTGTTTCTGTTCCGTGCGTATCCCGATCTGTCCGAGAGGGAGAGGGTCAGAGCGTTTTTGTCGGACGAAGGTCTCGAATCTTTTGAGACCCGCGTCCGCCGCGTCGTGTCCCTTCTCTCCGATCCCTCTCTTGCCCCCGACGGGGAAGACGAGGAGGAGTTCTCGGCACTCTTCTGCGCGGGGCTCTTCGGCACGGCGGAAAAGCAATTCGGCAATCAGCTCAAGACCGAGAGCGGACGCTCCCGCTTCCCGCGGCTCCGTTTCCTTCTGAAAAGGGCGTTCCCGCCGCTCGTGTCAATGGCGCACCGCAAGATCCGTGCGCCGCTCTCGTGGATTGTCTATCCGTTCTATTGGGTTCGCAGGTTGTTTTTGATGCTGTTCTCCCGCAACAGACGGAACAATACCAAAGCGTCCCTTCAAGCAGTCGCTTCTTTCAAAAAGGATCGCGACTCGATGGGACGGGAACTCCGCTATTTTTCCATTTTCTCCGAAGAGAAATCGAGAGGGGAGGAGGCGCGCCGTGACTGACGAGACTTTTACCTCCCGTACCGAACGACTGCTCGGGTCTGACGGCGTTGCACGTCTCGCCGCTTCGAAGGTCGCGGTCTTCGGGCTGGGCGGGGTCGGCGGATTCGTTCTCGAGGGGCTTGCCCGCGCCGGTGTCGGGAGTTTTCTGCTCGCCGATTGCGACGTCTTCTCCGAAAGCAACCTGAACCGCCAGATCCTCGCGACCCTCGACACGATCGGCAGAAAGAAAACCGAGGTCGCCCGCGAGCGCGTGAAGTCGATCAACCCGGACGCGAAGATCGAACTGTTCGACGCGTTTCTCGACCCCGAAAACGTCCCCGAATTGCTCTCCCGCGACGGGATCGCGTATGTGATCGACGCCATAGACAACGTGACGGCGAAGATCGCGATCGTATCGGAAGCCAAACGGAGAGGGATCCCGGTCGTCTCCTGTATGGGAACGGGGAATCATCTCGACCCTACGCGCTTCGTCATCGGGGACCTCGAAAAGTCCTCGGTCTGCCCGCTCGCCCGCGTGATGCGCACCGAACTGCGCTGCCGCGGGATCAAGGGCGTCACAGCCCTCTGGAGCACCGAACCCCCGATCAAGCGCGCGGGGGAGGACGGGGAAAGGGTCCCTCCCGCGTCGGTCTCGTTCGTCCCGTCGGTCGCGGGACTGATGATCGCTTCACACGTTATCACCGCCCTTTCGGGCGTATCGACAGAACGTAAAAAGGATTGTTCGCTATGAAAAGGAAAAACGTATTGATCCTCCTGCTCGTTTTCCTGTTCCTGCTCACCCCCTCCTGCGTCCTCTTCGTCTTGGCGATGGAGACCTCGCCCTTTCCCGAACGGGTGATGATCTCCGAGGTCGAGATGCGTCTGGACGAGAGCGGGGGAGAGAAGGCGGAAACGACCGTCCCCGTCGTGCGGGGAGAGGACAGCCGCGAGGTCGATCTGCTCTACGCGCTCTTCGACTGCGCGAAACGCGTGCCTCGTTCGGCTCTGCCCGATAAGAACGCCGCCTACCGTCTGACTTTCCGGGGCATTCGTCCCGACGAGGTTTTGACCCTCTATTTCGGCGCGTCGGATCTCTCGCTCTACGTTCTGACGTCGGGCAAGAAGCTCTACCGTCTCGCGATGCCTACGGCGACCCACCGCAACACCGTCCTGACCCCCTCCGCCGCCTCGTTCTCGCTCGACGGGGAGGAGATCGTCTCGCGTTACGACTATCCCGAAGAGGCGAACAGCCCGACCGGGATCGCCGGGATCAGGCTCGCGTCGTGGCAGATCGCGACCGAGTTCGCTTTCTCGGGGGAGAACGTGTCGGTGGAGTACAAACTCTACGAATTCAACGGGTCGCTGATCCTTGAGACCGCGGATAAGAACGAGATCGTCGAGCGCGATCCCGGCAGGGTTCTGATGGACGTCACCACGGCTCTCTCCGACCGGATCACGGTCACGCTCCACTATTATCTCGAAGTGCAGGAGTGACCCGATGGAACTGAAACGAGACGAATACGAGGAGAAACGCTGCTTACTTAACACGACCGACCCCGAGGACGAAACGGCGAACCGCGAACGCATCCCGATCCGGCACGTGATCGACAAGCTCGACCGTGCGCTCGCGCGGGGGGACTACGCCGAGGGGATGCGTCTGCTCGACTACTGGACACGCGAGGCGCGCGCGCTCGGCGACGAGGACGGCGAACTCTCGGTGACGAGCGAGATGCTCGGGCTCTCCCGCCGGACGAACGACAGGGAAAAGGGGCTTGCCGCGATCGACCGTGCGATCGAACTGCTCGAAAAGAGCGGGCTTGCCGATACGATCTCGGGCGCGACGATCCTGCTCAACGCCGCCACGACGAAAAAGCACTTCGGGGACCCGGAGGGAGCGATCCCGCTTTATAGACAAGCCGAGACGGTCTATCTTGCGCGGCTTTCCCCCGACGACGAGCGGCTGGGCGGGCTCTATAACAACTTCGCATCCTCGCTCTCCGAGACAGGCGACCGCAAAACAGCCGAAGCATACTACGAAAAGGCGCTTGCCGTGATGGAGAAGAACGGCGCCGCCGGGCTTCTCGGCGTGGCGGTCACGTCGGTCAATCTCGCGGACTTCTACGCCGCGGGGGACTTGCTCGAAAAGGACGAAAAAATCAACGCGACCCTCGAGCGCGCTTGGAACGCACTGGAATCCCCCGACGCTCCGCGGGACGGGGAATACGCCTTCGTCGCCTCAAAATGCGCCCCGGCGTTCTCCTATTACGGCTGGTTTTTCGCCGCGTCGGAACTTGAAAAAAGGGTGAGGGAGATCCATGAACGGAATTGAACTCTCGGAGAAGTTCTATCTGACCTACGGAAGAGAACTGATCGAAGCCGCCGTCCCCGACGCTGATGGACGGATCGCGGTCGGGATCGCGGGGCAGGGATCGGAGTGCTTCGGCTACGACGACGAGTTCTCGCGCGACCACGACTACGAACCCGGCTTTTCGATCTGGCTCTCCGACGAGGACGATATCAAGCTCGGGGTCAAGCTCGCCCGCGCCTACCGGTCTCTGCCGCGTGAATTCGAGGGCGTGAAACTGCGTCTGAAGACCGGCGAGGGCTCGCGTTACGGCGTATCGACGGCAAACGGCTTTTTCCGTTCGACCGTCGGACGGATCGACGTGCCGACAGATCCCCTTGAATGGATGGCGCTTCCCGATCATGCGATCGCGGTCGCCGTGAACGGAAAGATCTTTCGCGACGACAGCGGGTTGATGACCCGTCGCCGTGAGGGGTTCCGCTACGGGATGCCGGAGGACGTGAGACGCCAGAAACTCGCCGCCCGCCTTGCTTTGATGGAACAGGCGGGGAAATACAACTATCCGCGTATGCTCTCCCGTGGGGACGAGCCCGCGGCGCGGCTCGCGGTCTACGAGTACGTCGGGCACGCCATCGCCGCCGTGTACCTTGTCGCAGGGGAGCCGCGCCCCTACTACAAATGGCAGTTCCGCGGGCTGCTCGATCTACCGGTTTTAACGGAGACCTACGCGCCGCTTTCCTTGCTCGTCAAGGGGGGCGACGACGAAAGCACCCGGAACGCGATCGATCTGGTCGATTCCATGCTCGCAGCCGAACTCGGGGCGAAGGGAACCTCGCTCGGTCAGCTGGCGCAGGAGATGCACGCCGCGATCACCGATCGGCGCATCCGGGAACTGCACCTGATGGAATACGGCGCAGATTGACTGGTCTGCGACCGATCCACCCCGAAAACCCCCGGATTTTCCGAAAAAATACTTGACACACACCCGGGGGGTGTGTATAATGGGAATAATTATGCTCGGGGCAGCCCGAAGAACGAGGTAAATCCAATGGAAAAAAGAATGCTGAATCAAAAGAAACTGCAGGATCTGACGCTGACCGCGGTGCTCGCGGCGCTCGTTCTGCTGATGAGTTTTACGCCGCTCGGGTACCTTCGGGTCGGTGCTGTCAGCATCACGTTTCTGACCATCCCCGTCGCCATCGGCGCGATGGTGGTCGGTCCCTCCGCCGGTCTGTTTCTCGGAACGCTGTTCGGCGTCACCAGCCTGATCCAGGCGATCATGGGCGATCCGGTCGGTCAGCTCCTTCTTGGCGCCAACCCTTTCTTGACCGGATGCCTCTGCATCATCCCCCGCGCTTTGATGGGGCTTCTGACCGGCATTCTGTTCAAGCTCTACGTCCAATGGATCAGGGGCGAAAAAATCGTTCCGATGATCGCAGGCGGCGCGACCGCGTCGCTGCTCAACACGATCTTGTTTGTCGGCGGCTTCATCGGCTTCTATCTGATCTATCGTAATCACGAAGAATTCGGTTCGTTCAGCGTGTGGGGGATCATCCTCTCGGTTCTGACGCTGAACGCCCTGATCGAGCTATGGGCGGGAATCGTTGTCTCCGCGTCGGTTTCCCGCGCGCTGGTGCAGTTCCTCCCCGGAGGGCGTACGCACGGCGCGGAGCGTGACGAATGGTACGCAGATACCGAGGAGCCCGCGACCGACCCGGCAACCGAGGAAAAGACCGCCGACGAAACGCCGGACGAAAAAGAAGAGAAGAACGACTGACGACCGCCTTTTTAGAGGAGACGCACTATGTTGTCCGAGATCAAAGATAAGCGCCTGTTCCTGCTCGATCTGGACGGGACGCTCTATCTCGACGAGACGCTCTTTGACGGAACGCTCCCGTTTCTTGCCCGCGTGAAGGAGATCGGGGGTCGCGCCCTCTTTCTCACCAACAACTCTTCGCGCGGCGTCGGCGCGTATCTGGAGAAGATGGCGCGGCTCGGGATTGAGGCGACCGAAAACGACTTTCTGACCTCGACCGACGCGACAGTGCGCTATATCGAACAGAACCATTCGGGCACCATCTTTTACGTCGCCGGGACGAGATCCTTCATCGGACAGCTCGAAGCGGCGGGGATCCCCGTCACGACCGACCGGAACGACCCGAAGATCGGCGGGATCCTGCTCGGCTTTGATACGGAGCTGACCTTCTCAAAACTTGAGGACGTCTGCATCCTGCTCCGGCGGGAACTCCCGTACCTTGCGACCAACCCCGACCTCGTCTGTCCGACGTGGTACGGATCGGTTCCCGATTGCGGATCGGTTTCGATCATGCTCCGCAACGCGACGGGGAAAACGCCGCGTTTCATCGGCAAACCCGAGCCGGATATGATCCTGCTCGCGCTTGAAAAGACGGGATACGGGAAAGAAGACGCCCTGATGATCGGCGACCGCGTTTATACCGATATCGCCGCGGGCGTCCACGCCGGGATCGACACGGTCCTCGTCCTGTCGGGAGAGGGGACCGTCGCAGACGCCGAACGATCGGAGGAAAAACCGACCTGGATCCTCCCGGATATCTCTTTCGTCACGCGACAGCTATCCTGATTTTTGCGAATTCACGCGCCCGTGGCGGAATTGGCAGACGCGCCGGATTTAGGTTCCGGTTCTTACGAGTGCAGGTTCAACTCCTGTCGGGCGCACCATGAAAGAAACCTGATTTGTCTACCAAAACAGGTTTCTTTCAACTAAGTGTTCCGCTGGCGCGGAAGGTGAAGCACGGCTTCGCCTTGTGAAGGGCGCTTCGCGCGTGACGCGTGCTTCGCACGATATGCGGAACGCTTAACTGCACTTGCCGCGACGCGGCAAACTTCACTATGCCAAA